>JAPSGP010000194.1 GCA_031177445.1 Acidimicrobiia bacterium | reverse complement strand
CCGCTCGGGCGGCTCGGACGGCCGGACGAGATCGCCGAAGCGGTCGTCTGGCTGTGTTCGGACGCATCGTCGTTCGTGCTCGGCCACGCGATGGCGGTCGACGGCGGGTCGGTGATCCAGTAGCGCCGCTCGGGAACGAGGGCGTCAGCCGGTCGGTGCGGCGCTGCAGACGGTGCCGTCGCACACGTCGACCAGTTCACCGTTCGTGCTGAGGAACTTGCTCTTCTGCTCGCGTGCTGCGGGGTCGGCGCGTACATCGCTGTGCGGGTCCTCACCGGCGCGGGGCGCAGTGTTCCCGATGGGAGGCGCCGGCGCGCCGCTGTCCCAGTAGACGATGGCCGAGCCCCGGTAGGGATAGCGCCCGATCGACGGGATGTTCCAGAGCGGAGGGTCGTCGGGCGTGCGGTCGGCGAACACGACCGGACGATGGGCGCGGGCTCCAATCGTGCGAGCCTGGACGTCGGTGGCGACGTTGGCGACCTGGTGGTCGCCGAAGGCGACGTGCAGCAGCACCGTGTGCTTGGGCGTGCGCGGGTAGGGATCGCGCGCGAGGTGCTGGGCGTAGCCGTTCGCTTCGCCACGATCCCACAGCATCTGGACGAGGTCGATGATGAGGGTCCGGTCGACCGCGTCGGGGTACGCGGGCTCGAGGATCGCGCGGTACGCGTCCCAGTCGATCGACCGCTGGAGCAGGTTGCTGTAGTTCATCGCCGGTACTCCGAGCACGGCGCGGGTCCAGTCCTGTGCGACCGCGGTGGCAGCGCCGCCCATGATCCCGCCTTGGCTGTTGCCGTCGTAGAAGAGGTCGCTCCGGTCGATGACCGGACTGCCGCCTGCTCCCTGGAACGCGGGATCGGTGACGAACCCGTCCTCGTGCACGATCAGGCGGCCGAGGAACAACGTGTTAAGGATGCCCTGTTGGAGGCGGTCGGCGATCGAGGGGAACTTCGAGATGTCGTTCAGCACGGCGACGGCATTGGGCACGTCATCCTCCGACATGCCCGCCCACTTCGTCGCGCAGAACACGAACCCGTGCTCGAACGCCATCGCCCGGACGTTGCCCGAGCTGACCTCGCGCTCGCTGCCGAGCAGGCCATGGCCGTACACCGCCGCGCGGTCGGGGTACGCGGTGCCGTCGGGCGCGAGCGTCGAGTGCGAGACGATGCAGCGGAACGGCGCAGTGACTTCGCCGTTCGGGCGGGGCAGACCGCCCTTGCCGCGCGTGAACCGGTTGCCAGGGCTGCCGTCGCCCGTGAGGTAGTTCGGCACGGTGAAGGTGCCGTTGATGCGGCGAGCGATCTGGTCGTCGACGTCCTCCTCGACCTGGGTGACCTGGAACGCCGGGGCTTCGCCGCGCAGCGAGGCGAAGGCGTCGTCACGGATGTGCAGCATGCGCTCGGACAGGCTCCGCTCGCTGGCGACGGTGAAGTCCCACGCGAGATAGAGGTCGTCGCGGTCGACACCATGCTTCTCGAGCGCAGCGAACACGTCCTCCATGTGGCCGCGCCGGCGCTCGAGCTGGACATTGCCGGTCGGGCGATCGTCGCGGTAGGCGCGGAACAGCTTCGACGGCTCGATCGCGGCACCGTCGTCGGCCTTCACATCCCGTAGGGCGACGATGATGCGGTGGCCCTCGGCGAAGGTCACCGCCGGTCGAATGATGAGGGCGCGCTGGTTGCCCGTCGGCACGCTGGCGTCGAGCTCGGCCCAGTAGGGCACGCGCCGGCCCGTGTCGGTGTCGAGCAGCACGATCGGGGCGTCGGGCCGGATGGAGTCCTTGATCCGCGTCTGGTCGGCCGCGCCGGTGGCCGCGAGGTCGAGGCCGGGGACGAATGTGAGGATCGCCGAGCCCGGGCTGAACCCGTCGTTCCGGTTCCACTCGGTCGGGTCGATGCGGACGCCGTCCTTGTTGATCGGCATCGACGACCGCTCGAAACTGATGCGTCGACCCGTCGCGGTCGTGCGGTCGGGCACGGTGAAGGAGTCGTTGGGGAACGGGAACAGGCACTTGAAGGTGTCGAGGTCGTCGCAGGCGAGCGCGCCTCGGGGTGCGGCGCCGGAACCGGTGGGTGCGGCCTCGGCGACGAGCGTCGAGGACGAGGCGGCGGTGAACGCCAGGATCGCGACGACCAGGCGCGCCCTACACCACATCCCAGACCATGCGGTTGCCGACCGGGGGCTCGCCGAGCATCTCCGCCGGGCTGTGCTTGTTGATGTGGCCGATGAGGCCGTTGTAGACGGCGAACCCGCACAGCTCGCGCAGCCGTTTCGGGAAGCCGGCGACGATCTCGAGCGGGATACCCAGCTGCTGGTTCTCCTGCTGGCGGATCCATCCCGCGCAGTAGTTCATGGCGATGCCGACGCGGCGCTCGCCCGTCGTGTTGGCGCCACCCCCGTGCCAGAGGCTGCCGTGCCACAGCAGCACGCTGCCCTTGGGCATCTTCGCCGCGATGCTGTTGTAGGGCTTGCCGTAGTCAGGGCTGGTGTCGCGCAGGTGGGAGCCCGGGATGATACGGGTGGCGCCGTTGGCCTCGGTGAAGTCGGTGAGTGCCCACATGGTGTTGCACACCGTCGGCACGTGCGGCTTGGGCAGCGGGATGAGCTGGTCGTCGGCGTGGATCGGTTGGGCGGTCTCCCCGGGATCGATGGCGATCGACGACAGCGACGAGACGAGGCATCCATGATCGAGCACCTGCTCGACCACCGGCAGGACGTTCTCGTGCACCGGGATCTGCTCGTAGAGCGCGCCGAAGGCGAGCAGGTTGTAGATCCGGACGGTCTTGCTGCCCTCGAAGTCGTTGGTCGCGGGCTCGATCCCGTAGGTCTGCTCGAGCGCGCACAGGTCGTCGTTCAGCGCGTCGACGAGCCCGGGCTCGATCGCGTCCTCGATGATCGTGTAACCGTCCCGATCGACCTGCGCCTTGTGCGCTGCCAACGCCCCCTCGTCGAGCACGGCAGTCACGATACCGTCGCGGGTCATGGCGATCTACGCGCTCGGCGACGCAGAACCGAAGATCTCGCCGTCGGCATTCGTGCATCCGCAGGCGACCGTGATCGGCAACGTCACCATCGGCGACGAGACGACGATCTGGCCCCAGGCAGTGCTGCGCGGCGACTACGGACGCATCGAAGTTGGCGCGCGCACGTCGATCCAAGACGGCGCCGTCATCCACTGCACCGAGGAGCTCGACACCTTCATCGGCGACGACTGCGTCATCGGTCACCTCGCCCACCTCGAGTGCTGCGTCGTCGAGGACGGCGCCCTGGTCGGCACCGGATCGGTGGTCCTGCACCGAGCGGTGGTTCACTCAGGCGCGCTCGTGGGCGCGGCCGCACTGGTGCCGAACGGCATGGAGGTCCCGGCGGGCGCGATCGCCGTCGGCGTCCCCGCGAAGGTGCGCCCCGACGCTGCCGATCGCGACGACATCCTGCGCAACGCCGCCGGCTACGTCGCCAATGGTCAGCGTTACCGCAAGGAGCTCCGCCACCTCGACGGGTGAGGCTGCTCGTGTGGCTCAGGAAGCCGGGGTGCGCGACCGGTCGAGGTCGGGTTCGAGGTAGATCACACGGGCGATGGGCACCGTCGCTCTGACGCGCGCTTCGACGGCGTCGATCGCGCGGGCGACCTCGGGCACCGACGAGACGCCGAGGTCGAGCTTGGCCACCACGAGAAGCTCGTCGGGACCGAGGTGCAGGGTGCGCATGTGGATGACGCTGCGGACCTCGGGCCCGTCGGTGATCGCGCTCCGGATGGCAGTGTCGAGCGCCGCTGCGGCCGATTCGCCGATCAGCAGGCTCTTCATCTCCACCGCGAGCACGAGCGCGATCACGACCAGCAGCAGAGCGCGAACAGCCCGCCGACCGAGAACAGGACGAGGGCGACGATGAACGACCAGAAGTAGCGCTCGCGCCCGTAGCCGAAGGGATGGGACTCGTCGGCGGCACGCCGGGCGCGGGCGCCGCCGAGGAAGAGGAGTCCCTGGTTGCCGGTGTCGGCCACCGAGTGGATCGCCTCGGCGAGCATCGAAGCGGCGCCGGTCACGGCGAAGCCGGCGAACTTGGCGATCGCGATCCCGAGGTTGGCGAGGAAGGCAGCGACGATCGCTCGGTGGCTGCCCTCGTGCACGGCCGCGGCGGTTAGTTTGGGGTTTGCAGCTCGCTGATCGGGAGGAACCCTCACATGCCGGAAGCCGTCATCGTCGCCGCCACCCGTAGCCCGATCGGGCGGGCGAACAAGGGATCGCTGGTCGACTGCCGGCCCGACGACCTCACCGCCACCATCATCAAGGCCGCGCTCGAGCGGGTGCCGCAGCTCGATCCGTCCGAGATCGAGGACGTCATCGTGGGCTGCGGGCAGCCCGGAGGCGAGTCCGGGTACAACGTCGCCCGGGTGGCGGCCCTGCTCGCCGGGGTCGACGTGCCGGGCGTCACCGTGAACCGGTACTGCTCCTCGTCGCTCCAGGGCATCCGGATGGCGGCGCACGCGATCAAGGCGGGCGAGGGTGACGTGTTCCTGTGCGGCGGCGTGGAGACGGTGAGCCGGTTCCAGTACGGGGCCTCCGACACCGGCCCGCACAACCCGTTGTTTGCGGACGCCGAGGCCCGTACGGCCGAGCGCTCCAACGGCGCGTCGTCGTGGGACCCGCCGGCCGGATTGCCCGACATCTACATCGCGATGGGCCAGACGGCCGAGAACGTGCGGTTGTCCGAGAACGTCGGCCGGCGCGAGATGGACGAGTTCGCGTCCCTGTCGCAGCAGCGGGCGGTCGAGTCGCAGAAGAACGGGTTCTTCGAGCGCGAGATCACGCCGATCACGACGCCCGACGGCACGATCGTCACGAAGGACGACGGGCCGCGCGAAGGCACGACGGTCGAGAAGCTCGCCGAGCTCAAGCCGGTCTTTCGTCCCGACGGCGAGGTGACGGCCGGCAACGCCTGCCCGCTCAACGACGGTGCCGCCGCGGTCATCGTGATGAGCGATACCCGGGCGGGCGCACTCGGCATCACCCCGATCGCGCGGGTGATCTCGAGCGGCGTGTCGGCGCTCAACCCCGAGATCATGGGGCTGGGCCCGATCGACGCCAGCCGTCAGGCGCTGCAGCGCGCTGGGATGACGATCGACGACATCGACCTCGTCGAGATCAACGAGGCGTTCGCGGCGCAGGTGATCCCATCGGCAAAGCACCTGGGCGTGCCGTGGGACAAGCTCAACGTGAACGGGGGCTCGATCGCGCTCGGCCACCCGTTCGGGATGACCGGCGCCCGCATCATGACCACGCTGCTGAACGGGCTCGAGGACGCGGGCAAGTCCATCGGCCTCGAGACCATGTGCGTGGGCGGCGGCCAGGGCATGGCGATGATCGTGGAGCGCCTGTCGTAGCCGCCGACTTTTGGTTTCAGCGACGCCAAAATGCGAGCGCGGTTCAGCACACCGTGCCTGCGGCAGGTGGCGTGCCGTCGAGCAGGTAGGTGTTGACGGCGGCGTCGATGCAGGCGTCACGGAGGTACGCGGTGTGGCCGTCGCCTTCGTAGGTGAGCAGCACCGCCCCCGGGATCGCCTCCGCCAGCGATTCGGACCACGAGTAGGGCGTCGACGGGTCGTTGGTGGTGCCGACGACGAGCACGGGCGTCGCCGTGGGCTTGCCGTCGAACTCGCCCTTCGGTCGCGGCGGCACTGGCCAGTACGCACAGGGGAGGAACTCGCGCAGGAACGCCTGACCGAACCGGGGTGACTCGGCCCGAGTATCGGTCACGAGCGCGTCGTAGCCGGCGTCGCCCCGGGGCCACACGTAGTCGAGGCAGTTGATCGCATTGTTTGCCTCGGGAAGGTTGGGGTACGAGCCGTCGGGCTCGCGCTCCGGGTAGTTGTCGAACAGCTCGAGCAGCGCGGTGCCGTCGCCCAGCTGGGCCCGGGCGAGGGCCGACGCGATCGTCGGCCACTGGCTGGTGTCGAACAGCGCGGTGGCGATGCCCGACACCGCCTGGCTGGCGTGGACGGTGCGACCGTCACGGGTTGGGAGCGGCGATGCGTCGAGGCGCGCCATGAGCAGGTCGAAGGCGCCGCCAGGATCACCGCCGGAGTGATACGGACAGCGGGAATCGGCTGCGCAGTCGGCGACGAAGCGATCGAACGACGCCT
>JAPSGP010000485.1 GCA_031177445.1 Acidimicrobiia bacterium | reverse complement strand
GCCGAGCGCCGGCGCCACGATGGCAGCCGGCGCCCGGGCGGGGGGGCCGAGAAGCGTTACATCTGGATGTCTGCGTGCTCCCGGCGGCGGACCGTGCGATCCCCGGCGAACACCAGCAGCATCCCTGCGGCGACCAGCCACAAGGCCAGAGCCGCGACGAGCGAGGTCGAAGAACCCGTGAAGGGGAGCGGTGCACGGTTCTGGGGCTCGCCCGAGGGAGAGCCTTCGGTCGTGGGATCACCGTCATCCGTCCCAGGGTCACGACCCGGCGTCTGCTCACGAGGGACAGCCTGGAAGGAAGCCCGTGACGTGATACCGCCGAGCACTGCGTCCATCCCCATCGTGCGCAGACCCGAGAGGGCCTCGCCGGTGGGAAGCGACTCGAGCTGAGCGACGACCTGGTCGATCGCATCGCCGAGCACCTCGCTCACGCCGATGCCCTCGAGCGGAAGCGACTCGATCGTCTCGGTCAGGGTCGCGATCGCCTCGGCAACTGCCTGGTCGACCATGTCGCTCAGCGCCACCGATGGGATCTGCACCTGCAGGGCCGTGAGGCGAGCCATACCCGACGTCATGCCGTCGGCGTCGGGGCCACCCGACCCGTTCGTGGTGGAGTCGAGACCGCCCACCGTCACGGTCGGGACCGCGTTACCGATGGGAAGGTCGGCAAGGACTCCCTGCACCGTCGCAGCAACCTGCCGCAGCGTCCCGGCAACCTGCTCGCAGCTACCACCCGCGACCGGCCGGCCGAGGACCTCGATCCCGCCGGCGGAGCAGCCGACCGAACCCTGGCCGTTCCTGCTGTCGGCGATGGCTTCGACAAAGGTGACGATCTCGCCGATCTTCATGAGCGGCGCGCCGTCGAGAAGCGAGATGAGCTCGTCGATCAGCACGGAGAGATCCGGTAGCTGCGCCATGAGCGTCTCGATCGTCTCGAGGAGCGAGTCGATCTGAGTTCGAATCTGCTCGATCAGGTCGAGCAACTGCTGCACCACGTCGCCGCCGACGTTCGCGATCGCGGTCTCGAGGTCGGCCCTCGCGGCGTCGAGCGCGGCCTGCGCGGCATCGATCGTGGCCTGTGCCGTTGCGATCGCGGCCTGTGCGTCGGCCACGGCCTGGTTGGCTGCGGCGAGGTCCGCCTCGGCCGCGGTCACAGCATCCTGAGCGGCGGCAACCGCTTGCTGGGCCGCCACGACTTCGGATTGGAGCGTCACGATCTGGGCGTTGATGGTGTCGAGCTGGGCCTGCAGCGCACTGCAAACCGCAGGATCGCCGCACACCGCGAGCTGGCTCTCGGTCGCGGCCTTGGCCGCCGCGGCCGCCGCGAGGGCGGCGTTCTTCTGGTCCATGACCGACTGCGCCGACGCGACCGCGGCGTTCGCCTGGTCGACGTCTGCCTGCGCCGCCGTCACTTCACTCTGCGCCGCCGCAAGCTCGGCCTGAGCGGCCGCCAGGTCGCTCACGGCGTCGTTTAGCGCCGCTTGCGCGGAGTCGACGACCGCCTGGACGGCAGCCACCGCGGGATCGTCCTGGGTCAGCTCACGGAGTTGCTCCTGCGCCGAGTCGAGCTCGGCGACGACCGACTCGAGCTCGTCGAGGGTCGACAGGAGGTCGCGGATCTTCTGGACCTGCTCGGCGAGGTCAACGGGCAACTCGATGTCGAGCCCGTCGATGAGCTCGAGCAACGCCGACAACGGAAGCGCTTCCATTGCTTCGCGAGGCAGCAGGTCACCGAGACCGACCTCGAGGGGACCAAACGTGGCTCCGACACGGCTGGTCGCGTGATCCGGAGTCACCTCGGAGAGGACGCCGTTGTCGGCAATACTGGTCCCCATGCCCAGCGGACCAATGTTGATGGCACCGCTCAGCGCGCTGAGGACGGCGCGAGCGCTGTCGTCGGTCGCGGTCGCGCTCATCTCGGCGGCCGAGACCGCGCCGCTGATCCCGCCTCCGTTGAGCGGGAACGAAACGCTTTTCGACGAAGCAGGGTCGTCGGAGGAGGCAGTCTGGCCTCCCACGATCTGATCGCCGACGCGGATCGCGTCGAGCGTGATGTGCGCGAAGGGATCGTTGTTCTCCGTCGTGGCCTCGCTCGCGGCGATGCCGAGCGCGGCGCGAAGCGATCCGATGCCCGGGACGGAATCCAGCTTGATGTCGACCAGGTTGATCTTGGTCGACGCTTTGCCCGCTCCTACGGGTGCCCCCGCGGCGGGAAACGGTGCGACCATGAAGGCCGCCATACAGGATGCAACAAAAGTACCGATCAAGGTCTTGCGCCTCGACATAACTCCTCCTCTTCGTGCTTCTGGCAAGTGTGTCAAGAGCAATGTCGACGTCGCGAGCTCGGCGGCACATGGCCTCTTCGGATGGTTTTGTCGGGGCGAATCGGACTAGTCATCCCTAAGGTGAACGGAAGCGGACAGAATCGGCGCGTGCAATGCAGGTCGTAGGAACCGCGGGACACGTCGACCACGGCAAGTCGACTCTGGTTCAGCGCCT
>JAPSGP010000484.1 GCA_031177445.1 Acidimicrobiia bacterium | reverse complement strand
GGGCGAGCAGGCCTACAAGCGCACGGTCGCCGACTGGCAGGCGGTGGCCAAGCAGAGGGCGGGCGCGGACGCGACACCGGGACGCGCATCTCAGCCGATCTAACGGCAAGCAGCGCGACAAGGCATCAGTCCCAAACCTGCGCTTTAGCTCGTCGTCGACCGCGCCCAAACGAAATGTTGCACAGGAGGTCCTGAACGACAAGACGACTTGACTTTCATCCGTCGACGAGAGCGGCATGCATGGTTTTGCCGCGTCACTGAGGCTCGTCCAGCGCGCGAACCATGGCCACTCCGTACCAGCCGCACCCATGGAGGTTTCAGCTGAGCTGCTCGGCCAGTCCGATGATGATGCCCTCAGGGCCACGTAGGAAGCAGACCCGGTAGATGTCCTCGTACTGCGCGATCTCGCCAACGAGCTCGGCACCGTGGCGGCGCAGACGGGCAACTACGTCGTCGACGTCGTCGACCGCGAACATGATGCGGCGTATGCCCAGCGCGTTCGCCGGGGCACTCTCCGGCTCGGCTCGGACCGCCGGCGGCGTGTGGAACTTCGATAGCTCGACCCGGCCGTGGCCGTCCGGGGTCCGCATCATGGTGATGTCGGCACGGACGCCGTTGAGCCCGACGGTCTGGTCCACCCAAGGCCCCTCGACCGTCGTCTCGCCTTCCAGCTCCATACCGAGTTCGGCGAAGAACGCTGTGGCAGCCTCGAGGTCGTCGACAACGATGAGTACGTTGTCCATCCGCTGAATCGTCATATCCCCCGCAGCATAGGGTCGCGTGGTCTGCGCCATTTCGGGCTTGCCGCCCGCCGAGGTGCAGGCCGGATGGAAGCTCGTGCATCGGCACGCCGCTCCGATCACCGACTTCCGAACCCGCGGAGTCTGTGGTCCAAGCGCGAACGGAGTCAGACTCGGACTAGCGAGGCGAGCTCCGGGACCTCTCGACGCAGTGGGGCCAGTCGCCGCGAACGAACCGTCGCGATAGTTCTGCTCCTCGACGGTTGGGGGCACTCTCGCCGCTCGGTGCTCCCAGTGCACAAAACCAGGAGCGAACACATCCAGACACCCCTCGCGCCGTGACGACGATAGGTTCAGCGCACGTTCGACCGACGGGAGGCGGCATGACCGACGTCCACGACCTCCCGATGGAGGAGTACCGCCGCGCCGGGCTCGAGATCACCAGGGGCAATCCCGAGGTGTACAAGTCGCTGTGGTCACGACGCGAAGACGTCACGCTGGCGAATCCGTTCGGGCCCCCGGTCCGCGGCTGGGAGGAGGTATCGGCCAGGCTCGACCTCGCAGCCGCCAAGTATCGCGACGGCCGAGACTACGAGTTCGAGAATATCTCGACCGTCGTCACGCCAGACCTTGCGTACACGGTTGAGATCGAACGCATCCGGACGCGCGTGGGGGGATCTGACGAGCTGACTGCGATCGCGATCCGGGCGACGACCGTCTTTCGCCGCGAGGAGGGCACGTGGACCGCCACGGCGATCCGATCACCTCGATGCGCCCGGCGGAATCGGTGACCCAGAGCTAGGCGCAAACGCGCTTCCGAGAGGCACTTCGGCTCTTCCGACTGGTTCAGCTTTGGATGAGGCCCTACAACCTCGCCCACCACCGGTGTTGTAGTCGGCGGGGTGGCTCCCCGGTTGACCTGTCGGCTAACGGTGCCCCGGCGTCGTAGCGAGGCAAACTAGTGGCTGAATCGCGATCAGCCCTGCAGCGAGGGGCTACCCCCCGAACGGCAAACCGTCGACGCTCCTCCTCCTCGACGGCAGCGGCAGCGTGCCGTCGTTCGCCCCGAGGCGAAGTGCTCCTGACGTAGGCTGGGGGCGGTGGAAATCCGTGCGGGTCAGCTCCTGCTCCGACCTCCATGCCAAAGAGATCTCGCGGCGGTCGTGGCCGCCTGCCAGGATCCCGAAATCCCGCGGTTCATCCCGTACGTACCCCTGCCCTACAGCGAGCAGGACGGCAAGACGTGGCTTGCGGAGGTCGAGCGGAAATGGCAGAGCTCCGACGAGCGCACCTTCGCCATCGTCGATCAGAAGAGCAACCGGTTCCTCGGTGCGGTGGCGATTCGCCTTCGCGACGGTGGCTCAATCGGCTATTGGCTGAGCAGGGAAGCGCGCGGCCAAGGGGTCATGAGCGAGGCCGTAGGGGCCGTGGTGGAATGGGCACGCACCGAGCACGGGATCGAGCGGCTGTGCATCGTCGCCCACCCGCATAACGTCGCCTCGCAGCGGGTCGCCGAGAAGGCAGGGTTCATCCGGACTGGGATCACCACGCACCCGACCCCATTCCGCGATGGCACGAGCAAGGCTGTCCGGTTCGACCGCGCATAAAGGTCTACGGCGTTCGCGGTCCTCCCGACGAGACTGCCGCTTCTCGAGGCATGACAATGTCGCTCGAGGGCTGACGTCCGGGCTCGGACCTACGTTGGGCTGACCGGGACAGGGGCCTTCTGGGAGAACGCAGGCTGGGCAGGCCGGTCTTC
>JAPSGP010000483.1 GCA_031177445.1 Acidimicrobiia bacterium | reverse complement strand
TGCGCCCGCACGAGCGAACGCGGAAGGTGCAAGCTCGGCGCCACGACCCGAACGCTACTGCCGATCGGCGAGCGCGACGAGCAGCGGGCGCCAGGTGTCGGCCCTACGAGACCGGCGCTCCGGCGAGCTCGCCGGCGATCAGCTCGATCGTCCAGTCGCCGTCGGTGCTGATCGCCTCGCCCAGCTGCCAGTTCTGGCACTCGGCGATGGACCCGCCCTGGACGGCGAACAGCTTGCCGGTGATCGGGCAGTCCTCGCTGGCGAGGTAGGCGACGAGCGGCGATACGTGCTTCGGATCGAACGGGTCGAATGCGTCCGGGTCCTCCGGGGCTTTCATCATCTCGCCGATCATCGGCACGTCCTCGGTGAGCCGGGTGCGCGCCGCCGGGGCTATCGCGTTGACCCGCACGCCGTAGCGCTCGAGCTCGGCGGCCGCGACCAGGCTCAGCGCGGCGATCCCCGCCTTCGCGGCTCCGTAGTTGGTCTGGCCGGGGTTCGGCAGATAGGTGCCGGAGGCCGAAGCGGTGTTGATCACCGCTCCCTTCACCTGTTCGCCGGCCTTGGAGCGGGTCTTCCAGTGCTCCGCGGCATGGCGCATGCAGGCGAAATGGCCCTTGAGGTGGACCCGGAGGACCGCGTCCCACTGCTCTTCGCTCATCGAGGCAACGAACCCGTCGCGCAGGATCCCGGCGTTGTTGACCAGGACGTCGAGCCGGCCGAAGGACTCCACGGCCTGGCGGACCAGGCTCTGCGCGCCGTCCCAAGTGGAGATGTCCTCGGTGTGGGCGACCGCCTCCCCCCCGGCCGAGGTGATCTCGTTCACCGCCGCCTGCGCGGCGGAGACGTCCGAGCCCGATCCGTCCGGGGCTCCGCCGAGGTCGTTGACCACGACCTTGGCCCCCTCGCTCGCGAACAGCAGCGCGTGCTCGCGGCCGATGCCGCGGCCCGCGCCGGTGATCGCGGCGACCCGTCCTTCCAGTGCTCCCATTGCCTCGCTCCTTGCTCTGAGGTTCCGCTTGTCGTGGACTAGCCGGCGACCTCGGCCAACCCGTCCTTGATCACCACGTCGCCGCTGTCCGAGGTCGTCTCGTAGGCGTAGACGACACCGCCCTCGCGTTCGCCCGACGGCCAGATCCGGGTGCTGATCGTCTGCTTCGGCTGCACCACCCGCGAGAAGCGCACCGCGAGGCGCTTCAGGCGCGTCGGGTCATCCGGACAGGCGTTCTCGATGACCGCGACAGAGGTGAAGGCCATCGTGCAGAGGCCGTGGATGATGATTCCCGGCAGGCCAACGCCCTTCGCCACCTCATCGTCGAGATGGACGGGCATCGGATCGCCGGACGCCTCGGCGTAGCGATGGGTCTGATCGGCATCGAAGGTCTGCGAGACCTCGGCCACCGGCGTGCGATCGCGCAGCTCGGGGTCGAAACCGTGCTCGGGCTGCTCCTCGCCGATCGACTCGTCGAGTTGCGCACCCCGCACGAAGGCGTTCATGTACTGGGTGACGAGCAGCTCCTCGCTGGCGGCCTCGCGGGTCTCGGCCTTGACGACCACCGAGACTCCCGAGGAGCGCCCGTGCACGCCGACCGCCGCGGCTCGGGTGCTGAGCTTCGTGTCGGGACGGATCAGCCGGTGGTAGCGGAAGTCCTGCTCGCCGTGGAGGACCGCCATGATCAGGTTCGACGGGATCACCCCGACGCTCGCCATCGTCGAAGCCTGGAAGGCGGGGACGATCGCGAAGACCGGCGGGGCGAGGTCGCCGGCGGCATGGGTGGCGACCGGGTCGTTGGTGGCGGCCGCATAGGCCTTGATCCGCTCCCGCTCGACGGCGAACTCGACCGGATCGCCCCACTGTCCGATCGCGTCGAGCCTGAACTGCTGGGTGTCTTCAGTGGTCGTGCTCAAAGGCTCCTCGTTCCTCGGTTGATCGTCCTCGTTGCTCAGGCCGCGGCGGCGGCGATGACCTGATCGGCGACACGATCTGCTGCCCCCGACTGGCCGCCGAGCAGCAGCCTCGAGAGCTGCGCGCGGCGCCAGTAGAAGGGAGCGTCGTGCTCCCAGGTGGCCCCGATGCCTCCGTGCACGGCTATGCAGGTGCGGGTCGCGTAGTCCGCGGCCTCCTCTCCCGCAAGGCGGGCGGCGGCGGCGGCCAGGCTGAGCTCCTCGGGCACGCCCTCGGCCGCGAGTCCGGCGTAGACGCAAAGGCTGCGCAGCTTCTCGGTGTGACGCAGGATCTCGACGATCTGCTGCTTGATCGCCTGGTAGCTGCCGATCGGCCGCCCGAAGGCGTGCCGGTCCCTGGCGTAGGCGACCGCCATCTCCAGCATCGCTTCGCAGACTCCCAGCGCCTCGGCTGCGAGCAGGGCCTGGGCGAAGTCCCAGGCTTCCTCAAACGCATCGGCCCCGGCCTCGAGCGCGCGCGCCTCGGCATCGAGCAGGGTTAGCTTGCCGAGCGGCCGCGAGGCGTCGCCGCGGACCAGATGCTCGACCTCGACGCCCGCGC
>JAPSGP010000193.1 GCA_031177445.1 Acidimicrobiia bacterium | reverse complement strand
AAGCTCGCGCCTTCCTCCGCGCGCGCCTTCTCGCGGATCCGCTCGAGGAGCGGTGCGCCGAGCACCGTCTCGTTCGCGACCACGAGCACGTTGCGCACCCCCATGCGCGAGGCGACGTCGGAGACGACGTGCTCGACCGGGCGGTCGCCGGCGACGCGCCGAATCTCCTCCAGCAGGTTCCGCCGCCTCCAGCCCGACTTCGACTCGGGGTGCGTCGACACGATCACCTCGTCCGGCTCCTCCATCGCGAGGGCGTCCTCGACCGCCGCCAGGGGGTCGTTGTCTATGACGTCGCCGAGAGCCGGGATCCCCGCCTCGCGCAGCTTCGTCAGCGTGCGCTCGAGGCGCCGTCCGGCCGCCGCCCGGCGCGTGTCCTCGTAGACGACGTATCCTTCGCGCGGCACGTTGACGGGCGCGATCACCCGTACGATCACGTCGTCCCCCTGCACCCGCCGTCGCACGGCGTCGAGGAGCTCGTCGCCGAGCAGCGTCTCGTTGGCGACGACGAGGAGCTTGCGGGGCCGGCTCATCGGACGGCCTCCTCCTCCCGCACCTCCGTCGTGACGTGGGCCCCGTTCAGCACCGCGTGTCTCGCGCCGGGCACCCCGTACTCGTACGGCCCGCCGACGACCTGCGGGACCTCGTCGAAGTTGAAGATCGGCGGCGGCGAGCTGACCTGCCACTCGAGCGTGAGCGCTCGCCACGGGTTCGAGGGAGCGGGCTCGCCGCGAGTCCAGCTGACGATGATGTTGTAGAAGAACACGATCGTCGACGCGCCGAGCAGGAACGAGAAGATCGTGATGACCATGTTCCAGTCGCCGAACTGCTCGGCGTAGTCGGACACCCGCCGCGGCATCCCCTGCAGCCCGACCCAGTGCATTGGGAAGAACGTGCCGTTGAAGCCGATGAACGCGAGCCAGAAGTGGAGCCTGCCGAGCCGCTCGTCGTACATCCGGCCCGTCATCTTCGGGAACCAGTAGTAGACGCCGGCGAAGATCGTGAAGACGGAGCCGCCGAAGAGCACGTAGTGGATGTGCGCGACGACGAAGTACGTGTCGGAGGCGGCGATGTCGATGGGCACCGAGGCCAGGAAGATCCCGGAGAGGCCGCCCAGCACGAACATCGAGACGAAGCCGAGGGCGAAGAGCATGGGCGTGCGCATGCGTATGCGTCCCTCCCACATCGTCGCCAGCCAGGAGAAGACCTTCACCCCCGTCGGCACGGCGATGATCATCGACGTCACCATCATGGGCACGCGCAGCCAGGGCGCCATGCCGGCCACGAACATGTGGTGCGCCCAGACGGAGAAGCCGAGCACGAGGATGGCCATCAGCGAGAGCGCCATCAGCCGGTAGCCGAAGATCGGCTTCCGCGAGAAGACGGCGATGACCTCGGAGATGATCCCGAAGCCGGGCAGCATCATGATGTAGACGGCCGGGTGCGAGTAGAACCAGAAGATGTGCTGGTAGGCGAGCGCGTAGCCGCCCTCCCCGACCGTGAAGAAGTTCGTGTGCATGATCCGGTCGAACATGATGAAAAACTGCGAGCCCGCGATGAACGGGGTCGCCACGACGACGAGCAGCGACGTCGTGAAGTTCGCCCACACGAGAAGCGGCATGCGCCAGAAGGTCATCCCCGGCGCGCGCATCGTGATGATCGTGACCAGGAAGTTGAGCGCGGTCATGATCGAGCTCGCGCCGGCCCACTGGACGCCCATGTTGAAGAAGAGCTGGCCCATCGGCTGTTCGGTCGCGAGCGGCGGGTAGGCGGTCCAGCCCGCGCCGAAGGCGCCGCCGGGGGCGATGAAGCTCGTCAGGAACATGATTCCGGCGATCGGGAGGAGCCAGAACGAGAGCGCGTTCAGGCGCGGGAACGCCATGTCCGGCGCGCCGAGCATGAGCGGCACGGCGAAGTTCGCGAGCCCGGCGAAGGCCGGGATGATGAAGAGGAAGATCATCAGCGCGGCGTGCATCGAGATCAGCCCGTTGAAGGCCTGGCCGTCCACGAACTGGAGGTCGGGCTGCGCGAGCTCGGCGCGGAAGAGCATGGCCGCGAGGCCGCCGAAGACGAAGAACACGAAGACGGCGGTGAGGTACTGGACGCCGATCACCTTGTGGTCGGTGTTGACGCGGAAGTAGTCGTGCCACGTGCGCGCGCCGTGTCCCGAATGGTCCTCGGGCCTGGTCGGCCGTCCCGAGATGTAGTAGAGCCAGTAGTCGAAGGCGCCGATGCCGGCGAGGAAGCCGACCGGAGCCGTCGTCATGGAAGCGACGACCGTCAGGACGTCCCAGTCGAGCAGGGGGTCGTAGCCGCCGAGCCAGCGGAAGAAGACGACGATGCCGAAGCCGATGCCCCAGAAGAGCGGCGTCAGCCAGAGCGCCCGGAGGTACCCCGGGCCGGTCAGGTGCTCGAGGCCCCGCCGTGGGGGCGCCGGGGCGTGGTGGTCATGCGCGGCCGGCGCGCGCGTCTCGTGAACCTGGGTCATCCCCCTCCTAGCCTCCGCCGCCCTCGAGGAGATACTGCACGAGCGCGTCGAGCTGCTCGTCGGTGAGCGTGCGGTCGTATGTCTTCGGCATCACGCCGGCCTGGAAGCCTTCGGCGATCCGCGCGTCCGGATCGATGATCGACTGGCGGACGAACTCGGCGGGCTCCTCTCCGGCCGCCTCCGCCGACGCGGCGAGGTCGTCCAGGCTGGGCCCGACCTGCGCGTCCGTGCCCGCCGGCTCGAACGCGTGGCAGCCCCCGCAACCGGCCGAGGTGAAGATCTCCTCCCCGTCCGTCCCCTGCGTCGCCCCGCCGGCGGCGGCCTCCTCGAGGAACCGCTCGTATTCGGGCCGCTCCACGACCTCCACGGCTGCCCGCATGGCGGCGTGCCCGAGGCCGCACAGCTCGGTGCAGACGACTGAGTAGCTCCCCACCTTCGTCGGCGTGATCACGAGCGTCGTCTCGATGCCCGGGACGGCGTCCGACTTCTGGCCGAACTCAGGCACCCAGAACGAGTGGATGACGTCGTTCGCATGCAGCGTGAGCTTGACCGCCTGGTCGACCGGGAGCACGAGCCGGCCCGTCGTGAGCGGCTGGTCGCCTTCGCCCGGATACTCGAAGCTCCAAGCGAACTGCTGCGCGGTCACGCCGATCCGGAGCGGGTTGTCGCCGGCGTCGTCGTTCTTCGCCAGCACGACCGCGCTCACCACCGAGATCGCGGTCACGAGCACCGCCGGCACGGCCGTCCAGACGATCTCGAGCCCGGTGTGGCCGTGGATGGGCGGGCCGTCGGCGTCGTCGTCCTCGGGGGCCCGGAACTTGAGCACGCAGTACATGATCACGGCCGCGACGATGGCGAAGATGCCGATGCAGATGACGGTCGTGAACCAGAACGTGAACACGATCCGGTCCATCTCCTCGGAGGCCGAGTCCGGCAGCCAGGGCACGAAGACTGCCACCAGCGACGCCGCCGTTCCGGCGAGCACGCCGTAGACGATCAGCCGGACGATCGAGCCCCTGCGCACCGCGGCGAGACTACCGCAACCCGCATCCGAACCCGGCGCTCAGGCGTTGTACTCCACGACCCCCGCGGACGGGGCGTTGATACCGCATACGAAGGAGGAACGACGTGGGACTTGGAGTCAGCATCTTCCTGATCGCGGTCGGCGCGATTCTGGTCTGGGCCGTGAACGCCTCGGTCTCCGGCCTCGAGCTCGACACGATCGGCGTGATCCTGATGGTCGTGGGCATCCTGGGCCTCGTGCTCTCGATGATCTTCTGGTCGTCGTGGGGCGGCTTCGGCGAGCGGCGCCGCACCACGTACGTCGAGGACGGGCCTCCCTACTAGGCCCGACCACGGCACGACGTGTTTAGAGGCGGCCCCAACGGCCGCCTCTTCTCGTTCTAGGGCCAGACGTCCGTCTCGGGGTGCAGGTCGAGGGCCGCTATCGAGGCACTCGGTCGTGCGGTAGTCCTCGTACGACAGCGGCCCCGACAGCCACCGCGGCGATCGCGAGCACGACCACCAGCTCCTTCAGCAGCGTCAAGCCAGCGGCAGCTCGAACGTGAAGGTCGAGCCGGCGCCCGGCCTGGACTCGACCCAGATGCGGCCTTCCATGCGCCGGACGATCTCACGGCAGATGTAGAGCCCGAGCCCCGTGCCGCCGACGCCGCGGGTGAGGTCGGGATCGAGGCGGTAGAACTTCTCGAAGATCCGGGTGTGCTCGCTGGCGGGTATGCCGAGGCCGCGGTCGCGAACGGAGAAGCGCATGCGGCCGGGTACCGGCGTCAGCTCGAGCTCCACGAGCCCGCCGTCCGGCGAGTACTTGATCGCGTTCTCGACGAGGTTCACGAGCACCTGGCGCAGCTTGTCGGCGTCCGCGGAGATCGGCGGCAGATCCTCCGGCGCCCGCAGCGCCAGCTCGATTCCGGGCGGGAGGTGGGCGCCCGCGGCCGCGACCACCTGCTTCGCCAGGGCGAGCGCGTCGGCGCTGTCGATCGCCACGTCGACGACGTCGGAGTCGAGCCGGCTCGCGAGCAGGATGTCGTTGACGATCCGCGCGAGCCGCTCCGCTTCGCTCGAGACGACGCCGAGCATGCCTTCGCGCTGATCGTCGGAGAGCGGCACGTCGGAGCGGCGCAGCGTCATGGCGGCGCCGTAGATGGCGGCAAGCGGCGTCCTCAGCTCGTGCGAGACGGTGGAGACGAAGTCGCTCTTGATCCGCTCGAGCGCGCGCTCCTCTGTGAGGTCGCGGAAGGCGTACACGATTCCCTCCTCGAAGCGGACACCGGAGATCGAGAGCCAGAGCTCGCGGTCTTCGAGCTCGACCGGCACCGTCTCCGCCCGCGCCGAGCGGGAGGCGGGGCCGGCGACTGGGACCAGCGACTCGACGTCGAGCCATCCCGGCACGACGTCGGTGAGCCGGCGTCCGACGACGTCTGGCTCGAGCAGCCCGAACATCGCCGCAGCGGCGGGGTTCCACAGTCTCACGATCCCTTCCGAATCGAGCAGGAAGACGCCGTCGGCGACGAACTGCAGCGCCTGTGCGGCCTGCGCGCGAGCCTGCAGCTCGTCCACGAGCAGCGCGTTGTCGACTGCGATGGAGGCGCGCCGCGCAAGCTCCTTGGCCAGCTCGAGGTCGGCCTCGCCGAACCGGCCCGGGACGAGCGAGCCGAGCGTCATCACGCCGAGCGTGCGACCGCGCGAGCTGAACGGCACGAAGATCATCGACCTCGAGCCCACACGCGCGAAGAGCTCGCGATCGAGCCCGATCGTCTCCAGCGCGCCGACGACTTCCTCGGTGAGCGTGGGCGCGAGCATCGCCTGCCCGCCGAAGACGACCTGCTCGAGGAGCGCGGGGCGCGTCCGGCCGAAACTGTATCGGGACGGCATCTCGGCCATGATCCGCTCGCGCTCCGGATCGACGTGCGAGTACGCCACGCGGACGATGCCGTTGTCCTCGGCGAGGAAGATGTTGCAGGCGTCGGCGATGCGCGGCACGACGACGCGGGCGACGCGGGCGAAGATCTCGTCGCGATCGAGCGAGGACGAGAAGAGCTCGCCCGCCTCGGCGAGCAGGCGCAACCGATCGTCGGCGCGCTTGCGGTCGGTGATCTCCATGATCACGGCGCCCACGCCGATCGTCTCCCCAGACTCCGTGTGCACCGGGTAGTAGCTCGAGAGCCAGTGCCGGTCGCTGCCCGGCGCGATCTCGCCGCCGTCGGTCGACTCCTGGTGAACGAGGGGGACGCCGGTCTCGAGCACGCTCCGGTACATCGGCTCGAGCCGGTCGGCGAGCCCCGGCACGACCTCGGCGAGCGTCTTGCCCACGTGCTCCTCAGGGGGTAGGCCGTTGATCGCCGCGAGGGCGTCGTTGACGCGCACGAAGCGCAGCTCTCGGTCCCAGAAGCCGATCCCGACCGGCGCCGAGACGAGCAGCGTGTCGAGCAGCGCGAGCGACTCGCCCGCCTCCGTGTACAGGCGCGCGTTCTCGACCGCGACCGCGATGCGGCCTGCCACCGCCTGCATGAACGCGACGTCATCGGGCCCGTAGTGCCGGCCGGACTCGCCCGTGCCGAGCGAGACGGTGCCGAGCGTGCGACCGCGCGCGACGAGCGGGACGACGAGGTAGGACGAGGGATCGAGCGCGTGGTAGAGGTCGAGGTG
>JAPSGP010000482.1 GCA_031177445.1 Acidimicrobiia bacterium | reverse complement strand
CGAGTTCACCCCGCTGCCGTTCGACCACCCGGTCTACGTGCTCTATTCGTCGGGCACGACCGGGCTGCCCAAGTGCATCGTCCATCGCGCCGGCGGCGTGCTGCTGAAGCACGTGGTCGAGCACCGCCTGCACTGTGACGTGAAGTCGGGCGACCGCGTCTTCTACTTCACGACGACGGGCTGGATGATGTGGAACTGGCTCGCGAGCGCGCTGGCGAGTGAGGCGACCGTGGTGCTGTATGACGGGATCCCCACACGCGACGGGGGCGCGGTGCTCTGGAACCTCGTCGACGAGACCGGCATCACGTTGTTCGGCACTTCGGCCAAGTACCTCGACACGTGCCGGCAGCTCGGGCTCCGGCCCGAGAAGACGCACGAGCTGTCCACGATCCGCACGATCACATCGACGGGCTCGCCGTTGCTGCCCGAAGGCTTCGAGTACGTCTATGACGCGGTGAAGGCCGACGTGCACCTTGCGTCGATCTCGGGGGGCACCGATCTGTGTGGCTGCCTCGTCGCCGGCGACCCGACCGGACCGGTCTGGGCGGGCGAGATCCAGCGTCCCGGGCTGGGGATGGCGATCGATGTGTTCGACGACGATGGCCGCTCGCTGCCTCCCGGCGTCGCCGGTGAGCTCGTGTGCACGGCGCCGTTCCCGTCGATGCCGCTGGGGTTCTGGCGCGACCCCGGCGACCAGCGCTACCAGGCCGCGTACTTCGAGCGCTACCCGGGAACGTGGCATCAGGGTGACTTCGCCCGCTGGACGGAGCACGGCGGGGTCGTCATCCACGGGCGTTCCGACGCCACCCTGAACCCGGGCGGCGTGCGGATCGGCACTGCCGAGATCTACCGCCAGGTCGAATCGCACGACGAGGTGGTCGAGAGCCTCGTGATCGGCCAGAGCTGGCAAGGCGACGTGCGGGTGGTGCTCTTCGTCGTGCTCCGCGACGAAGCCGAGCTCACCGACGAGCTCGTGGGCGAGCTCCGGCGCCGCGTCCGCGAGGGCGCGTCACCGCGGCATGTCCCGGCACGCGTGTTGGCAGTGAGCGATCTGCCGCGCACCCGCAGCGGCAAGCTCACCGAGCTCGCGGTGCGCGACGTGGTGGAGGGCCGCCCGGTCAAGAGTGTCGAGGCCCTGGCCAACCCGGAGGTGCTCGAGCAGTTCAGGAACCGGCCGGAGCTCCAGATCTGACGTGTCGGCGAAGAGAATGACGATCGAGCAGCGCCGGGCGCGCATCGCTCGCCGCCACCATCTGGCGCCGGCGACCCGTGGGTCCGACGTCACCGGGATCGCCCGCGACCTCGTCGCGTTGCACGCTACGGATCCCACGACCGTGTACATGTCCGCCATGGTGCGACTCCGCGTCCCGAAGTTCGACGCGATCGAGCGCGCCCTGTACGTGGATCGGACCTTGGTACGCATGCTCAGCATGCGCCGGACCATGTGGGTGGTGCCGGTCGAGCGGGTGGCGGTGTTCCACGCGGCAGTGGGCAAGACGCTCGAGCGGAACCAGCGCCGCATGCTCGTGCAGCTCGTCGAGGGCGCCGGCATCACGAACGACGGCGTCAAGTGGGTGCGCGCCCTCGAGCGCTCGACGCTACGCGAGCTGACAGCGCGCGGTGAGGCGACGGCCGCCGAGCTGTCGAAGGCGGTGCCCGGGCTCGACACCCAGATCTCCTATGGGGAGGGCAAGGCGTGGGCCGGGAAGGTGGGCGTGTCCGGACGGGTGCTCGTCGTGCTCGGCGCCGCCGGCAAGATCGTGCGTGGTCGGCCGCGCGGGTCGTGGGTGAGCAGCCAGCACACGTGGACGCCGACGCCGAGCTGGCTGGGCGCCGCCATTCCCGAGGTATCGGTCGACGACGCCCGGGTCGAGCTCGTCCGGAGCTGGCTGTGGACGTTCGGACCGGGGACCCTCGTCGACCTGAAGTGGTGGACCGGGCTCGGGATGGGCGAGGTGAAGCGGGCGCTGACCGCGATCGATCCCGTCGAGGTCGACCTCGACGGCGGGACGGCGTTGGTGCTGCCCGACGACGCCGCCCCGGTGCGCAAGCCCGCACCTTGGGTGGCGCTGCTACCTCCGCTCGACCCGACGATCATGGGGTGGAAGGAACGCGACTGGTACCTCGGCGACCACCAGAAGGCGCTGTTCGACACCAACGGCAATGCCGGGCCGACGGTCTGGAGCGACGGGCGCGTCGTCGGCGCCTGGGCGCAGCGTCCTGACGGCGAGCTCGCCGTCCGCCTGCTCGAGGACGTGGGTCGCGATGCGGCGGCCGCGATCGATGTCGAAGCCGACCGGATCGAGCGATGGTTCGGCGGGGCCCGGATCCTGCCCCGCTACTGGTCACCCCTGCACCGGGAGCTCTCGACGTGATTACGAGCGTGCAGGGGTGCCGGCGGCGATGCGATCGAGCTCGTCGAGGAGCTGCTCGGTGAGCTCTACTGGTGCGGTCGGCGAGAGGGGGACGGCGTGAAGTTCTCGATGATCTTCGAGGCCCAGCTGGC
>JAPSGP010000481.1 GCA_031177445.1 Acidimicrobiia bacterium | reverse complement strand
AGGGCGATCTCTCCCTAGAGCAGTTGTGCAACGTGGCGACGCTCCCCGGGGTCGTCCGCGCGGCGATCGCGATGCCCGACATCCACCAGGGCTACGGCTTCCCGGTCGGCGGGGTCGCCGCGACGGAGCTCCCGGACGGCGTCGTGTCGCCCGGCGGTGTCGGCTACGACATCAACTGCGGTGTACGCCTGCTTGCCCTCCCGCTGACCGAGCCGGAGCTCGGCGACCGCCGCGAGCGCCTCGTCCACGAGATCTCGCGCTCGGTTCCCGCCGGGGTCGGGAAGCACGGCGGCGGTCTCGAGCTCGGCGGTGCCGAGCTCGACGAGATCCTGCGGGAAGGCCCTCGCGCGCTCCCCGGAGCCCGCCCGGAGGACATCGAGCGCACCGAGTCGGAAGGCCGGCTCGACGGGGCCGACCCAGCAGCCGTCTCCGAGCGGGCTCGCCACCGCGGGCAGGACCAGCTCGGGACGATGGGCTCGGGCAACCACTTCGTCGAGGTGCAGGCGGTCGAGCAGGTTCTGGACGACGTCGCGGCGGAGGCGTTCGGGCTGTCCGAGGGCCAGGTGACGGTCCTCATCCACTCGGGCTCGCGCGGCCTCGGGCATCAGGTCTGCACCGACTACGTGAAGCTCCTGGACAGCCGCCTCGCGAGCTACCGGATCCACCTCCCCGACCGTCAGCTCGCATGCGCGCCCGCGTCCTCACCCGAGGGCCGCCGGTACCTCGCGGCGATGGCCGCAGCCGCGAACTTCGCCTGGGCCAACCGGCAGACGATCGCGGACCGCGTCCGGCGCGCGATCCGCTCGGTGCTCGGCGAGCAGGCAGCAGAGCGGACGGCGCAGGTGTACGACGTCGCCCACAACGTCGCCAAGGTCGAGACCCACGATGGCGCGACCGTCTGCGTCCACCGGAAGGGCGCGACGCGTGCGTTCCCGGCCGGGTCGGACGAGATCCCCGCCGCCTACCGCGACGTGGGCCAGCCGGTGTTCATCCCCGGCTCGATGGGGACGGCGAGCTTCGTGCTCGCGGGCGAGCCCGGCGCGATGGAACGCTCGTTCGGCACGACGTGCCACGGTGCCGGCAGGAGGCTCTCCCGCACCGCCGCGCGCAAGCAGATCGCCGGGAACGAGCTCCGCCGCGAGCTCGAGTCGCGCGGGATCGTCGTGCGCTGTCCGTCGCCGAAGGGGCTCGCGGAGGAAGCCCCCTTCGCGTACAAGGACGTCGACCGTGTCGTCAGGGTGGTGGAGCACGCCGGGCTCGCCCGCCGGGTCGCGCGCCTGGTGCCGATCGGGGTGGTGAAGGGATGACGGAGAGCGCCGACAGCGTTTCAGGAGGCGTGGATGCCACGGTCGAGACCTTCCAGCGCGAGGTGATCGAGCGCTCGCGGGAGGTGCCCGTGGTCGTCGACTTCTGGGCCGAGTGGTGCGGCCCGTGCCACGCGCTCGCGCCGGTGCTCGAGCGGGAGATCGCAAGCCGTGAGGGTGCTGTCGAGCTGGTCAAGGTCAACGTCGACGCGAGCCCGGCGCTGGCCCAGGAGTACGGCATCCGCGGGATCCCTGCCGTGAAGGGCTTCAAGGACGGGCGCATCGCCGCGGAGTTCGTCGGTGCCCAGCCTCCGCCCGCGGTTGCCTCGTTCGTCGACGGCCTGCTCGAGCCACCGCGCCTGCACGGCTTGGTCGAGGAGCTGCGGGTGAACGGTGAGCTGGCGGACGTCGTCGCTGCGCTCGACGAGGGGGACGCGAGCCGCGCCCTCGAACTCCTGCTCGTGGCCGTCACCACGGCAGCAGACTCGGAGCGGGCACGGCTACGCGACGTCGCGGTCGCCATCTTCGACCACCTCGGCCACGATGACGCCGTGACGGTGTCGTACCGCCGGCGGCTCGCGACGGCGCTCTACTGAGCTACGAGCGCGCCGCGGCGCGGAACCGGAGCGCCCAGCGCGCGGTGGCGTCGAGGTATGCGCGCTGCGCGCGCGGGCCGACCCTCCCCCACGCTCCGTCGTACGCAGGTCGGCCGACCTGCAGTCGCGCCGGCTCGATCTGCGTTCCCTCCTGCCACTCGTTGTAGCTCGTCACGGTCACGAGATCGGCCTGGGCGGCGATCGCGTGCCGCCACATGCGGTCGTACGTCTCACCGTCGCCGCGTGGACGCACCCCCACGAGCTCGGTTGCAAGCCGCGCGTCGAATCCCGGCCCGACCGAGGGGGCGCACAGGAGCCCCGCCGCTCGAGCCTGCGAGCAGAGCCTGCGAAACGTCGGTCCGTGCCAGGTCAGGACGTCGTACGTGTACAGGCCGTGGAAGCCCGACGCCTTCGCCCGCCCCACGAACGTCGAGTGCCCGAACACGCGCACGCCGTCGAGCCCGGCGAGCGCCTCCGCCCACTCCGAGGACGGGTCGCGATCGGCGTCGTAGACATAGAAGTCGTCGTACCCCTCCGCGTGGAGGCGCGCGATGTCGTGCCCGGCCCGTGCGGGCGTCCGGCCTCCGTACGGCTCGAGGTGGATGGC
>JAPSGP010000039.1 GCA_031177445.1 Acidimicrobiia bacterium | reverse complement strand
GCGTAGGTCCGGCCGCCGTCGACGCCCAGCGAGCGGATCTGCTTCACGCCGAGCCGGGCGAGAACCGCGATCGCGGCCTCGGAGCTGAAGTACTTCACCCCGATCAACGGGGACCCTCCGACCGGAGGCGTGCGCGCCAGGTTGTACCAGACCAGGCGTCCCTGCTCGTCGAGCTCGCGCAGGACGGGGAGCTCGTCGAAGTACTGCTCGAGACGGACCTCGCCGGGCTTGGAATCGGCATTCGGGTAGCGCGGCATCAAGAGCCAGCGGGCGTTGTTCGCGACGTCGCCGGCACAGTCGCGAACGACCTCGATGTCGATCATGTGAGCGACATCCACGGACAACCGCGTCACGACGTGGTTGAGTGACAGCACGTTGAACTGGCCGAGTTCGAAGTCCCCGCGGCGCTCGAACGTCGGGCCTTTGCCGACGACCAGCCAGGGCTTGTCGGGGAACCGCGCCGCCGTGAACCAGTCGGTCAGCTCGATCAATCGTTCTCCTTGGTCGCCGTCGCAAGCTCCGGCTTCTGCGGCGACGGTCGGCAAAGCTGCCGTCGCCGCGTGAAAAGTAGTCGCGGGCGACAGCCGCTCAGCCCAATAGGTCGCGCGCGGCACTGCGCATCCCCGAGGAGTACGCGCGGTAACGGCCGGTCGACAGCTCCCGCACGATCGTGGGCACCCGGCGGAAGCGGTTACCGGGCAGGTGCGCGCGCACGTCGAGGTGATGCAACCACTTGTCGAGGAGCGAGATCGCTTCGTCACCGCCGAACACACCTCGCCGAGCCCTCAGGCGCTCGTACAGGGCATTCAGCCAGAGGCGAGAATGATGAGACCCGCTCGGGCCCCGGATCGAGCCGGGAGCAGTGAGGAGCGGGGTGGGCCGGGCGGGCTTGCGCTCCGGTCGCATGCCGACCTGTTGCGCATCGTGGCGCCGATAGCGGACGAGCGGCTTCGGGACCGCGACGACCTCGCTCACCGCCGCCACCAGTAGCACGATCCAGGAGTCGTGCAGAAAGCCCTTGCCCGACATCGGGATCACCTCGGGGAACGGCAGGGCAAGCTCCCGGTAGCGCGACCGAAAGGCCACCGTGGCGCCCGGGACCGTGCCGCCGACTTGGCGCTGGCGGGTGACGAAGGCGCGAAAGGCGCGCCCCGACTCGATCGCCCGCAGCTGGCGGGGGGTCAGGCCGATCGACTCCCAGCACGTGACCGAGAGCGAGCGGGCACCCGCGTCGACGATCTCCCCGTCGGAGAAGACCAAGCCCGGATCGCCCTGCCGACCCATGGCCCGCTCGAGCATCTCGAGCTTGCGCGACTCCCACACGTCGTCTTGATCGGACAGTGCGATCAGCTCGCCCGAGCAGTGCTCGATCGCGCGCTCGAAGTTGCGCGCAGGGCCGAGGCGCTGTCGCTGGATCTGCAGTTCAACAGGAAACGGCGAGCGACGCGCGAACTCGCTGACCATCCTGACCGTGGCATCGGTGGAACCGTCGTCGCACACCACGAGCTCATCCGGTCGGCGCGTCTGGCTTCCGATGCTCGCGAGCTGCGGCCCGAGGAACCGCTCTCCCTGGTAGGTCGCAAGCGCGACGGAGATCCGCACAGGATGACCGTTCGCCAGGATAGAGCGGTCAGACGAACGCGGCGGCCGATCTCAGCAGCTTCATGACGTCGATGGCGTCGTCGAGCTGCATCACGTTGTTCAGGAGCTCGGTGATCAACAGCATGACGCCGACGGCCAGCACCGGTTTTCGATAGCTGGTGAGCGCGCCGAGTGAGGCGGCGGTGACGAGCAGCGGGGTCGCGAACGGGGAGAACGTGAACGTGTCCTGCCCGAACACGAAGAGGAACAGGAGTGTCACGATGAGTGAGATACCGAGTATCAGGCGGAAGTTGTGCGTCGCGACCGGGAGCCGGACGAGCGCCCACACTCCGAACGCCAGCAGGGCGATCCACAGCACGGCAGCGATCGCCCCCCAGACCGTCCCGGATCCGGGGAACGAGTCCTGGAACGTGAGCAGGATCTCGCCGGTGCCTTCTTTGTCCTTGATCCCCAGGTCGGGGGCACTCACGCCGTGGAACAGGAACGACACCGTGACCCGCAAGGGACCGCCGGCTTGTTCGGTGAACAGCGACTCCGAGACGACGTTCGTCTCCGAGGAGCTCGAAACGATGAAACGCGAGTCGGGGAACACGAGGTGCTGGAACCCCGACAGGGCGAGCAACGCCACTCCGGTGATGAGGAGCAGCGTGACCGCCTGGCGCCACCAGTAGCGCACCGCGATCGCCGTGGCGACGATGATCCCGTTGATCAGAGTCACGCCCATCGCGAACACGCCGGCGATCACGTAGACGGCGGGATGTCCTCGGCTCTGCTTGTCCCACGCCACGACCGCGAGCATGAGCACCAACCCGGCCGTCGCCGCGGTGTAGCTCTCGGGCACGGGGCTCAGGAACATTGACGTCGCGCTGGCGCCGGCGATGCCCGTGAACAGCAGCGCGTCGAACCGCTGCAGTCCGATCATCCGCAGCATCACGAAGAACGCCGACACCCACAGGGCAGTGAAGAAGCACACCTCGACCGTGAGCTTCTGCACGTCGGACAGCGGGGCGAGCAGCGACAGCGGGATGTTCGTGAAGAGGATGAACCCCGGGTGCAGGTTCGTGTTGAGCGACGAGATCATGTCCCGCGTCGTCATCTGCAGCCCGACGCGATGCGTGTCGAAGTCGAACCAGAAGTCGTTCTCCTGCCAGGGCGTGCGGCCGGTCCGGCGCTGGATCACGAACGCGCCGATCGCACCGGCACCGGCGGCAAGAAGCGCGAGCAGGAGGTCGATCCGGTTCCGGCGGGCCGAACCCAGCGTCCGCTCGACGAACCGTCTCCCCGGCGCGATCGACGGTGCGGGTTGGCTCATCGTCCCGGCCACTGGGTGCGAGATCCTAGTCAGGGCGTCTCGGGAGCGAACCGAAGCCGTCACTATCATCGGAAGCCCGTGTCGAACTCCTCGCTCACCGGCGCCCGCATCGGCTGGAAGCCCTTCTCCTACGACTTTCGTGTCCCGAGCGCCCGCTACCGGTCGGCGCTGCCGTCCCGCCACCTCGGACGGGCCGGTCTTCGCACCAGCATCGTGCCGCCCGACGGCAGCGGCGCGTACGACTGCGTCGTGTTCCAGAAGAGCTACTCGGATGGGGACATCAGCCTGGCCGAGCGCTACAAGTCGCGCGGCATCAAGGTCGCCTTCGACCTCTGCGACAACCACTTCTACGCGCCGGGTGACGATCCGAAGCTCCTCGAGCGCGCCGGTCGCCTACGCCGGATGGTCGACCTCGCCGACGTCGTCTCGGTCTCCACTCCCCCGCTCGCCACGCTGCTCCCCGAGAAGCAGACCTTCCAGGTCGACGACGCTCTCGAGGTGCCACGGGGCACCGCGCTCGCCCGAGGCACGGGGAGCGTCCGAAGGCGGTTGCGGCCGCGCGAACCGCTGCGCCTCGTGTGGTTCGGGACCAGTGGGCCCGCAAATCCGCCGTTCGGCCTGGTGGAGCTGCGCCGCATCCTGCCGGAGCTCGATGCCCTCAGCCGCACCTTGCCGCTGCGCCTGACCGTCATCACCGACTCGCGGGCCCGCTTTCAGGAGCACACCGCCGGCGCCGAGCTGCCGATTCGATTCGTGAAATGGAAGGCCGAAACGTTCGCGTTCCACTTCACCGGCAACGACCTGTGCCTTCTCCCGATGACTCCCGGGCCGTACACGTCGTGCCGGACCAGCAACCGAGTACGCACTGCGCTGATGCTGGGCCTGCCCGTCGTCGCGACCGAGATCCCCAGCTACCGCGAGTTCTCGGACTGGATGCTCGTCGAACGCGCCGCGAGCGCTGGTGCAGCTGACCCCCTGATGACAGAGAGCGCTGTGCCAACGTTCGGGGACGGGACCGGTGACGGGGTGTGGGCGGAGCACATCACGATGTATGTTCGCGACCCCGAGCTGGCGCGCCGCCACGTCGCGGACGCGCAGCGATACATCAGGGACACGTACACGTCGCAGCGAGTGGTGCAGCAGTGGACCCGGGTGTTCGAAGCCCTCCTCGGGGAGCGGACCAGGCGTCCGTGATCGCGAGCTCGAGGCTGTAGCTCGCGGAGTCCGCGTGCCAGGCCTCGAGAATGCGACGGCGGACGACACCCGAATCGGGCTTCCTGTGCGTCGTACATCTTGATGGGGATCGATCCGAGGGCGGCGGAGGCCTACGAGAAGCACGCCAGCGACCTGATTGCCTTCGCCACGGTTCTCTATCTGTTGACTGTTGGCGGGGGCGCGACGGGTGGGTGGCGCCCCTCCGGGTAGCTACGAGCCCTTGATGCGCGGGGTTCCGGTGCGGGTGCCGGTCAGGCGGCGCAACCGCCCACCCACCTTCGCCGCCAACCCGGGCTTGGCCTGCCTGACGAACCGCCCGGGATGGTCGACGTCGGAGATGTCGGGGCCGCTCCCGACCTGGAGGGGCAGCGAGAGCTCTTCGCACAGCACGGCGAAGTCGTGCTCGGGATCGTCGAGCTTGAGCAGCGACGAGAGGCTCAGCAGGTTCACGCCCCGCTCGCGCAGCGCGGCTCGGACCTCGACGAGCCCCTCGTAGTACTGGAGATACCGGCGCTCGGGATCGGCGCCGAGCCACTTCGTGTGCTGCCGCTCGGAGTGATGGTCCTCGAGCAGCGCGCAGTTGTCACAGCCGACGAGGATGACGTTCTTGGCACCGAGGTTCGCGGCCAGGTTCGCGCCCGTCTGCGAGATCGACGACCACTGGTAGAGGAAGTCGCCCGTCGGCCGGCGCACCCAGTCGAGGATGCGGCCGGAGTCGGTCGGCTCCTCGAGCGGCTGTGTGTTCTCGCGGCCGTTGCTGTCGAAGGTGTAGAAGTGCTCGTCGGCGTGGCGGTACTGCTCGGCTGTCAGCACAGCCTTCGCCTTCTTGCTCCTCGTGATCCAAGTGATCTCGGGACGAGGGTCCTCACCGTCGAGGAACTCGGGCACGTGCAGATGTGGGCCCAACGTCAACGCGTACCGAACCGGCGCGATGCGCCACGCGAAGTTCAGCCCGATCGTGGTGCGATCGGCCCAGAACGACTCCGGGAACACGCGCATGCTCGCGCCCGTCCCCACGACGTAGATGTCTTCTCCCGCGTGCGATCCGTAGAGCTCGGATACAGGCTTCATCGCCGTTGAGGATACATTCTGCTTCTGTGACCTGGACCTTTGCGCGCGTCGGCGTGACTGCGCTGCTTGCTGCGGGCGCGATCGTCCCGCACACCTCAGGCGCCGCCGGCACCACTACCGGCCCGTCGGCATTCTGCGACGCCGCCGAGCAGGTTCGTCAGGAGTACCAGGAAGCGGAGGGACTCAACCTTCGCCGACGAGCCGACGTGCGAGCGCTCCACCGGCTGGTGAGTGACATGGCGGCAGACGCCCCGCCCGAGCTCCAGCCCTCGCTCGAGACCATGCTGCGCTTCTACGACCGGATCCTGGCGGGCGAGATCGCGATCGTCGGGGGCACGGAGAAGGCGCGCGACCGGTACGAGCCGGCCGCCCAGCGGGCCGGGCGGGCGTCGCTGGTGATCGCTCGCTACATGCGCAACCGGTGCCGGATCCTCCTGTAGCGGCAGGCCCGGTCCTCGCCGTCATCCCGGCGCGCCACGCGAGCGAGCGCTTTCCGGGGAAGCCGCTCGCGCCCATTGCCGGCGTCCCGATGGTGGTACGGGTACTCCAGAACATCCAGCAAGCGGAGCGCGTCGACCGGGTGTTGGTGGCCACCGACGACCAGCGCATCGCCGACGCCGTGAGCGCCGCGGGTGGGGCCGCGGTGATGACCGCACCCGAGTTGCCTTCGGGCAGCGACCGCGTGTGGGCCGCCGCCCGGAGCACCGAGGCGCAGATCATCGTGAACGTCCAGGGCGACGAGCCCCTGCTGCCGGCGCGGGTCGTCGACGCGCTCGTGCAACGGCTCCTCGACGATGGCGGCGACGCCGGCGACCACTACGACATCGCCACTCCGGTCGTCAACGTCCCTCGTCTGGCCGCGACATCTCCCGACGTGGTGACGGTGGCCCGCGACGACCGCGGCACCGCGCTGTACTTCTCGCGAGCGACGATTCCGCATGGCGCCGACCCCGTGTGGCAGCACCTCGGCGTGTACGCCTACCGACGCGCCGCGCTCGAGCGCTTCGTCTCCGCCGGCCCCGGCCAGCTGGAGCAGACGGAGAAGCTCGAGCAGCTGCGGGCACTGTCCCTGGGACTGCGCGTGGCCGCGGTCGAGGTCGACGCCACGACGCACGCCGTGGACCGGCCCGAAGATGTCGCCGTCGTGGAACGCGCCCTGCAGAGCGACGAAGCTGCCGCGCCCACCGCGCGCGTTCGGCTCGTCGTGCTCGACGTCGACGGCGTGCTCACCGACGGGCGCATCTCCTACGTCGGCGACGCCGAGCAACACCTGAGCTTCGACGTCAAGGACGGCCACGGGATCGTCGCCCTTCGAGGCGCCGGCATTCAAGTGGCGCTGATCACCGGACGTGACTCGCCTGCACTGCGCCGGCGCGCCGCCGAGCTGGGCATCACCGAGCTGCGCGCAGGAATCAGCGACAAGGCAACCGAGCTCGCCGAACTGAGCGCATCGCTCCAGATCCCGCTGGAGGCGGTCTGCTACGTCGGCGACGACGAGCCCGACCTCGCCGCCATGGCGATGGCCGGCACCGCGGCTGCGCCCGCCGACGCGACCGCCGCCGCCCGGATGGCCGCCACCATCGTCCTCACCCACGCCGGCGGCCGTGGCGCGGTGAGGGAGCTCGCCGACCTCCTCCTCGGCCACTCGGCCTAGCTATGGCAGCGAAGGCTGCGGGCTGACGACCTGGGGAGAGCCCGAGCCAGGTGTCGATGAGCGGGGGACGGCGGAGGGCTCCGACGAGGGAATTGGAGGCGAGGCACGCCGCGGCAGGGTGGGGCGAATGCGGAGGGGGTTCGACGAGGGAATTGGAGGCGAGGCGCGGCGCACGGCCCTGGCACGGGGGCCCTTGCCGACTGTGGCCGAAGAGAGCAGAAGCCGAGCGCGACCGGCCGGCCGATCCGAGGCCGAGACTCCGCTGACCGAGGAGGACCGCCTCCGCAGTCGCCCGCTCATGAACGTGGCCCGGGTCGCGAGGTGCCGCCCGGCATGCGGCATAGTGTCTGAGGCCCTGTTCGCCGTCCCCGGACTTCGCCATGCCTCCTGCTGATCGATTCGTCCTCTTCACGGGACCGTGCGTGATCGAGTCGCAGCAACTCTGCCTCGAGATCGCCGAGGTGCTGGTCGACCTCCAGAACCGGCGGCCGGAGCTGGAGGTCGTGTTCAAGGCCTCGTTCGACAAGGCGAATCGGACGTCGCTCGACTCGTTCCGCGGGCTGGGCCAGGACGGGGGCCTCGACGTGCTGGCGCAGGTCAAGGCCAAGTCGGGGCTGCCGGTCGTCACCGACGTGCACGAGCCCGGTCAGGCCGCGCCGGTCGCCGAGGTCGCCGACTACCTGCAGATCCCGGCGTTCCTGTGCCGGCAGACCGACCTCCTCCTGGCGGCTGCCCAAACGGGGCGATCGGTCTTCGTGAAGAAGGGCCAGTTCCTCGATCCCGGGAACACCGAGTTCATCACGTCGAAGCTGCGCGCCGCGGGGTGCGAGGACATCCTGCTCGGCGAGCGCGGGACGACGTTCGGCTACGGCGACCTCGTCGTCGACTTCCGCTCGCTGCTGATCATGCGCGAACCGGACGTCCGGGTCGTCTACGACGCCACGCACTCGGTGCAGCAGCCCGGGGCGGCGGGAGGCAAGTCGGGTGGCCGGCGGGAGTTCATCGTCCCGCTCGCGCGGGCGGCAGTCGCGGTCGGCTGCGACGGGCTCTTCTTCGAGGTGCACCCCGATCCGAGCAAGGCACTCTCGGACGGTCCGAACGCACTCCCCCTCGATCAGCTTCCCGCAGTGGTCGACGACCTGCTCGCCCTCCGCGCCGCCTCGAGCACGACGACTTCCGCGTAATCCACCTCAGATCCAGATGGCACCGACCCAGGCCGTGCGGCCGCTGAGCTTCTACCTGCCCCAGTTCCATCCGACCGCCGAGAACGACGAATGGTGGGGCCAGGGGTTCACCGAATGGACCTACGTGACGCGCGGCCGGCCGCTGTTCCGCGGCCACTACCAGCCACAACTGCCTGCCGACCTGGGCTTCTACGACCTCCGGGTCCCCGAGACCCGGGCGGCGCAGGCCCAGCTCGCCCGGGAACACGGGATCTTCGGGTTCTGCTACTGGCACTACTGGTTCGGCGGTCGGCGGTTGCTCGAGCGTCCGTTCCAGCAGGTGCTCGACTCGGGAGAGCCCGACTTCCCGTTCGCGCTGTGCTGGGCCAACGAGCCGTGGACGCGGGCGTGGGACGGCCTCACGAGCGAGGTGCTCGTCGCGCAGCAGTACTCCGAGGAGGACGACCGGCTGCACCTGCAATGGCTGTTGGAAGCCTTCGCCGACGATCGATACGTGAAGATCGACGGCAAGCCGGTGTTCCTCGTGTACCGCGCGTCGCGGATGCCCGACGTCCGGCGCACCGTCGAGGTCTGGCGGGAAGAGGCCGCCCGCGCCGGCGTCGACCTCTACCTCTGCCGCGTGGAGCTCGACGGGCGCGACAAGGGCGACCCGACCGGGCTCGGGTTCGACGCCGCGGTCGAGTTCCAGCCCGACTTCACCGATCTCGGCCGGCCCCTGTGGCGGCGGCCGATCCATCGGGCGGCGCGGCGCGTGTTCCATCCCCGCAGCGCGTACCGGCGGCACCGCGTCTTCGACTACCCGGCGTTCGTCGACCGCATGCTCGAACGACCAGCGCCGGCGTACAAGCGATTTCCCGGGATCACGCCCAGTTGGGACAACACACCGCGTCGTGCGCGCGGCGGGGTAGTGTTTCGAGACTCCACACCCGCCGAGTACGAGCGATGGCTGCGGGGTGTCGTCGGAACCTACGAGCCGTACAGCCCCGAGGAGAACCTCCTGTTCATCTGCGCCTGGAACGAATGGGCCGAAGGCAACCATCTCGAGCCATGCCAGCGCTTCGGTCGGGGCTACCTCGAAGCCACCCGCCGGGTGATCACGGGCCGATGAGCGACCAGCGCATCCTCGTCGGTCCCGAAAGCTGTCGAGGGCCGGGGCCGGCCGGTAGCCTTGCCTGCTGTCGGACGAGTCGGACGAGTCGGACGAGTTGGGCAGGCGGGACGGCGCGGTGACGAACCTCGAGCACTCGGGGCGGAAGCGGCGGAGGACGTGGCTTCGGGTAGCCCGCGCCGCCAACCGGATGTCGAGCGACCTGCAGCTCGCCATCCTCGATGCCTTCATGGTCGTCGTGGCCTACACCGCGATGATCCTGTTCCGATTCGAGTTCTCCGTTCCGTCGGAGTACTGGGAGCGCTTCCGCTGGTTCCTGCCGGCCGCGATCGCGGTGCACCTCGTGGCGAACCGGGTCTGGGGCGCCTACGGGCACATGTGGCAGCACGCCAGCGTGCAGGAGGCGCAGCGCCTGCTGCTGGCCGCAGCCACGTCGACGATCGTCATGCTCGTCGTGTTCTCGTTCCCGAGCGACTCGGTACCGATCTCGGTGCGCGCCGTGGGCCCGCTCCTGGCGACCGCGCTCATGGGCGCGACCCGCTTCCAGTCACGCCTCTTCGCGGTGCGGCGATCGTCGTCACGGGCGCCGGGGCTCCGTGTGGTCGTCGTTGGTGCCGGGCGCGCCGGGGGCCAGATCATCCGTGAGATGCAGCACAACGACCACCTGGGGCTGAGCCCCGTGGCGGTCGTCGACGACGACCAGCGGTGGTGGCGCAAGTCCTTGAGCGATGTGCCCGTCGAGGGTGGGATCGACGAGCTCGACACCATCGTGCTGAAGCACGAAGCGCACCAGGTGCTGCTGGCAATCCCGTCGGGTGGCCCCGATGTCGCCCGGCGCGTCGCCGAGCGGGCGGCGGTAGCCGGCGTGGCGGTCAAGGTGCTGCCGAGCATGGAGCAGCTCATCGGCGACCGGCCGTCGCTGCGCGACGCCCGTGACCTGAGCATCGACGACCTGCTCAGCCGCGACCAGGTCGACATCGACTTCGGCGAGGTCGCCGCCCTTGTGCGCAACCGCCGCGTGCTCGTCACCGGCGGCGGCGGCTCGATCGGCGCCGAGATCGCTCGTCTGGTCACGACGTTCCACCCGAAGACGATCGTGCTCGTCGACCACGACGAGACTCACCTCTACGAAGCGGCGCAGGATCTCGAGGGCGCCGAGCAGGTGCTGGTCGACATCCGCGACGAGCGCGGCATCGAGACGCTGTTCGCCCGGGTTCGCCCCGAGATCGTCTTCCACGCCGCCGCCCACAAGCACGTGCCGATCCTCGAGAACTACGCAGTCGAGGCCGCCACCACCAACGTGATCGGCACCCAGAACGTCGTCGAGGCGGCGGTGCGTCACGGCACCGAGCGCCTGGTCCTCATCTCCACCGACAAGGCCGCCGAGCCCACCAATGTGATGGGCGCTTCGAAGTGGCTGGCGGAGCAGGTGGTGCTCGAGCGGACGCCGCCGGGACGGCTGTTTTGCGCCGTGCGATTCGGCAACGTGCTCGGCAGCCGGGGCAGCGTGATCCCGACCTTCCAGCGGCAGATCGCGACCGGCGGTCCGGTCACGGTCACCGACCCGCGGATGACCCGCTTCTTCATGAGCACCCGCGAGGCCGTCATGCTCGTGCTCCAGGCGGCGGCCATCTCGCAGGACCGCGAGGTCCTGATGCTCGAAATGGGCGAACCGGTCAACATCTACGAGCTGGCCGAGCGCATGATCACGCTGTGCGGCTACGAGGTCGGGACCGACATCGAGATCGAGATCACCGGCCCCCGCCCCGGCGAGCGGCTCACCGAGCAGCTTCGGGGCAAGGGAGAGCGCGCCGAGGCCACCAGCCATCCCGCAGTGGTGGCGGTCGGGGTCGTGCGGCTGCAGCCCGAGCGGCTGGACTCGATCCTGGCCGAGCTCCGCCACGCCATCGAAGCGCGCGACAACGGCCGGGCCCGGGAGCTCCTCCTCTCGGTCGCCGCGGTCGAGGTCGTGGCGGCGGGAACCGGCACGGACGCCGGCGCGCATGCCAACGGCCGTTCGACCTCGGCGCGCTCGTCCCGCACCGGCTCGCACACCCCGGTCCCCCAAACCTGATCGATGGCCGGCCCGGGGCTTGCCGGCCGACCACCAACCGCCTGACTCCGGATGCCAGAATCTCCCGTCGTGAGTGCATCGGGCGCCTGCCGCGTGGTCGTGGTGGGCCAGGGCTACGTCGGGCTGGCGCTCGCGATGCGGGCGGTGCAGGCCGGCCACACCGTGGTCGGCTACGAGCTCGACGAAGAGCGGGTCAAGCAGCTCGCCGCCGCAAGCTCACACGTCGAAGACGTGCCCGACGACGAGCTCGCCGCCGCGCTCGCCACCGAGCGGTACCGGCCGACGAGCCGGATCGCCGACTGCAGCGAGTTCGACGTCTGTGTCATCGCCGTGCCCACGCCGTTGCGCGACGGCGTCCCGGACCTCTCGCACATCGAGCACGCCGGGGCCGCGATCGCCAAGTACCTGCGCGCGGGAACCACGGTCGTCCTCGAATCGACCACCTATCCGGGCACGACCGAGGAGCTGCTCGTCCCCATCCTCGAAGCCGGCTCCGGTCTCACCGCCGGACCCGACTTCCATGTCGGCTACAGCCCCGAGCGGATCGACCCGGGGAACCAGGTCTGGACGCTCGCCAACACCCCCAAGGTGGTCTCGGGCATCGACGCCGACTCGCTGGCCGCGGTGCAGGGCTTCTACGAGACGCTGGTCGACAAGGCGGTTCCGCTCACCGGGCCGAAGGAGGCCGAGCTCACCAAGCTGCTGGAGAACACGTTCCGCCACGTCAACATCGCCCTCGTGAACGAGCTGGCGATGTTCGCCAACGACCTGGGCATCGACGTGTGGGAGGCCATCGACGCCGCGTCGACCAAGCCGTTCGGCTTCATGCGGTTCGAGCCCGGTCCCGGCGTCGGCGGGCACTGCCTGCCCATCGACCCCAGCTATCTGTCCTGGCAGGTGCGCCGCCGCCTGGGCCACGACTTCCGGTTCGTCGAGCTGGCCAACGACGTCAACGACCACATGCCGGCCTACGTCGTTCGCCGCCTCATGGTGGCGCTGAACCAGCAGTCGAAGCCGGTGCGCGGTGCCCGCATCCTGCTGCTCGGGCTCTCGTTCAAGCGCAACACCGCCGACGCGCGCGAAGCCCCTGCTTTGCGGCTGGCGGCCCAGCTCAACGAGCTGGGCGCCGAGGTCAGGGCCGTCGACCCGTACGTGGCCGACGACGTCGGCAATGGGTTCCGGCGTGTGGAGTTGACACCCGAGGAGCTTGCCGGCGCCGACGCCGTCGTCGTGATCACCGACCACGACGTGTTCGACTACGAGGCGGTCGCCGAGCACGCTCGGTACGTGCTCGACACGCGGCGGCGCGTCTTCGGTAGCCAGGTGGAGCACCTCTGATCGTGGAGCTCCGCAAGGCCGCTGTAAATCCCCGCCGGAAGCAGAGCTTCCGGCGGGGCCCCGGGTTGATCACCTGAAAACTTGACTCCGCCGCTCGAGTCTCGCTGCCGAAGTGGGGTGTAGTTGACGAACCTCGCCCGCTGGTCGCTGGCCTTCACGGTCGCGGTCGGGGTGGTGCTCGCCGCGGGCGCGGCGCTGCGCGCGTACGCCCGCCGAGCGCCGAAGCCGTCGCGACTGATGCGGGCGGATCCCACCACGCTGTCGAGCCGGGCCGCCGCCCGCCTCCGCGCCGCCCGGCAGCGGGGGCTCGACATCCCCCGCCGGCGTCTCGGCGGCGTCGTGCTCGCGCTCGCGATCGGCGCCGGCCTGACGTTCACACCCGTCCTGCCCGGCCGCTTCGTGGTTGCGCTGCTGGTCGCGGTCGGACTGGTCGTGGTGGGCGCGCTCGCCGAGCTCGGTCGGGTGCAGCTCGGCAGCGTCGTCTTCGCGCCCGTGGTGGCGGGCGTCATCACGTATGCGGGCGGCATCCGCGCCCATCCGACCGACGGCTCCCTGCTCGACTTCTTGGCGACGGTGCTGTGGATCGCGGCGCTCGCCACTGCCTTCCGCGGCTTCGGCGACACCCCGGGGCTCACCGCCGGGCTCGGGGCCACGATCGCGCTCGGGCTGTTCGCGCTGTCCGGTTTCGCGGAGCAGTCGCTGATCGCGACGATGAGCGCCGCGCTCGGCGGCGCGTGCCTGGGATTCCTCGCCTACAACCTTCGCCCTGCGTCGCTGTTCCCGGGACGGTCGGGCGGCATGTTGGTCGGCTTCGTGCTCGCGATCTGCACGATCGAGGTCGAGGTACCCATCGCCGCGCCCGGGCACCTCGCGGTTCCCGCGATCCTGCTCGCGATCCCGCTGCTCGATCTGGGGATGGTCGCCGTCGGTCGGATCCATCACGGCTGCCCGCTCGCGAAGCACCGGGGCGACCACCTCACGCACCGCCTGGAAGCGGGGGGTATGAAGCTCGATGTCGCGATCGGGCTGTTGATCTTCCTGCAGTTCGCGATGTCGGTCGTCGCGGTGTTCGTGGGGCGAGGCGTGCTCCCGGAGCCGATCGGGCTCGGGATCGCTGCGTTCGTCGTCGTCGTCATGGCGTTCATCACCGCGCGCCAGCTCGTCTACACCGACGCCACCGAGGTGCGGGCGTTGCTGTGGATCGGAGGCGCCGGCCTGGTCCTGCTGATCGTCGCCTCGGTGCCGGCCGTGCTCGCCGGCATCGAAGCGCGCGAGATGCTGGACGACGGGCGACAGGTCGCGGAGGCCGCGGTGGAGGCCGCCCGGAACGGCGAGCCCGACCAGGCTGCGGCGAAGTTCGCGGAGGCGGCCGAGCAGTTCGACCGCGCCCGGAGCCAGCTCGGTGGGCCGCTCGTCACCGCCGGGTTGCTCGTGCCGGTGCTGTCGCCCAACCTCGAGGCCGCCCGCGAGCTCTCGGACGCGGGTGTCGACCTGGCGCGGGCCGGTGAGCGGCTGACGAAACCGGTCGATCCCGAGCGGCTGCGGGTCCGCGGCGGGCAGGTCTCGCTCGAAGAGGTGCGCAAGATCACGCCGAGTTTGTCGGAGGCAGCAACGCTGCTGGCTGACACGCGCGAGCGAGTCGACGGCATCGAGACCGACTACCTGCTCCCGCCAGTGCGCGACGCGCTCGACGAGGTCGGTCGCGAGCTCAGCCGA
>JAPSGP010000480.1 GCA_031177445.1 Acidimicrobiia bacterium | reverse complement strand
ATGCCGACGCCCGCACCTGGCTCCTCAAGCTCCTCCGCTCGTATCGCGGCGCGCTCGTGGTGGTGAGCCACGATCTCGAGCTGCTCGACGACGCCATCACACGCGTGATCCACATCGATCGCGAATCCGAGGACCGGGCCGGCACGATCGTCCAGTACCAGGGCACCTACTCCCAGTACCTGGCCGCCCGCGATCAGCGCGAGGTCGCCTTGCGCAAGCTGCGTGCTCGCCAGGACTCCGAGATCGCGCGCCTCTCCACACTGGCCAACACGATGCGCGGCCAGACCGTCAAGCGCGCGCGGCAGGCGAAGAGCCTCGACACGCGCGTGGAACGGCTCGCCAGGCAGCGCGTCGACGCGCCGAAACGCCCGCGTGCGCTCGCGCTCCGCTTCCCGACGCCTCCGCGATGTGGACGGACCGTCCTGACGGTCACGGAGGTGTGGAAGACGTTCGGCCCGCTCGACGTGTTCTCGGAGGTCAGCTTCGACGTCGGGCGCCAGGAGCGGCTCCTGGTCATGGGTCTCAACGGCGCGGGCAAGACCACGCTGCTCAAGGTGCTCGCCGGACGCCTCGAGCCCGACCTCGGCGAGGTGGTCCTCGGAACGAACGTGTCGCTCGGTTACTACGCGCAGGAGCACGAGGGGATCCAGGCTGGTCGCACGCTCCTCGAGCACGTGCGCGACGCGTCCGGCCTGACCGACACCGAGCTCCGCGCGCTCCTCGGCATGTTCGGCCTCAGCGGGCCGAAGGCGTTCCAGGACGCGGCCACGCTCTCCGGGGGCGAGAAGACGAAGCTCGCCCTCGCCCAGCTCGTCGCTGGGCGCCACAACCTCCTGCTCCTCGACGAGCCGACGAACAACCTCGATCCGAGGGCTCGCACCGCCACCGGCGAGGCGCTCGCCTCGTGGCCCGGCACCATGGTCGTCGTGAGCCACGACGTGGAGTTCGTGCGCGCCCTCGCGCCCGATCGGGCACTCCTCATGCCCGAAGGCGAGCTCGACTACTTCGACGACGAGATGCTCCCGCTCGTCGAGCTCGCCTGACACCCGCCGGTACGCTGCGCCGGCATGTCGGAGTGGACCTTCGCCCAGGTCTGGCACGGGATCGCGTCGGTCGATCCGCCGCGCGAGGCCGTCGTGTGCGGCGAACGCCGGCTCACGTTCGGCGAGTTCGACGATCGCGCCCGGCGACTGGCGTGGCATCTCCAGCAGGAGGCGAAGCTCCAGCCCGGCGACAAGGTCGCCATCGACCTCGTCAACTGCCCCGAGTACCTCGAAACCTTCTTCGCCGCGCTGAAGCTGGGCTGCGTGCCCGTGAACGTGAACTACCGCTACGTCGCCGACGAGGTGTTCTACGTCGTCGACAACTCGGAGGCAAAGGCGATCGTCTGCGCGCCCGAGTACGCGCCGACGGTGAAGAAGGCGCTGAAGCGGATCCAGCGTCCGTGGCGCCCGTTCACGCTCGTGACCGGCGAGCCGTACGACGCCGTGCTCGCCGCTGCGCCTCCCGCCGCCGAATGGGAGCCGGCCCACCAGCCGTCGGGTGACGATCTCATCTTCCTGTACACCGGCGGGACCACGGGCATGCCCAAGGGCGTGATGTGGCGCACCGACGACCTGTACGCGGCGCTGTGGGAGATGGGCCGCCCGGGCTCGGAGCCGCCCGATCCGATCGCAGCCGCCCGCGCCGGCAAGCGCACCGGCACGTGCCTGCCCGCGTGCCCGCTGATGCACGGCACCGGCCTCTTCATCACCCTGGCCACCTTGAGTGGCGGCGGCACCGTCGTGCTCGTCGACCGGCCCGGGCTCGACCCGGTGCGGGTGTGGGGCGACGTGGAGCGCAACGCGGTCGCGGTGCTGACGATCGTGGGCGACGTGTTCGCCCGCCCGCTCCTGGCTGCGCTCGATGCCGAGCCCGAACGCTGGGACCTGGGCGCGCTCCGCGCGATCACCAGCTCGGGCGTCACCTGGAGCCCTGCGGTGAAGGCGGGGCTGCTGCGCCACCTCCCGCACGTCACTCTCATCGACAGCTTGGGCGCGTCGGAAGGCATGGCGTCTCGCTCGACTGCGTCGGCGAGCGACGCCGAGATCCGGCCGGCGCGCTTCGCGGTGAGCGAGCGGGTCAAGGTGATCAGCGAGGAGCTCGGGCGCGAGGTCCGTCCGGGCACCGACGAGGTCGGGCTGGTCGCGGTGGGCGGGCGGATCCCACTCGGGTATTGGAAGGACCCCGACAAGACCAAGGCCACGTTCCGAGTATTCGATGGCCGGCGCTACTCCGTCCCTGGTGACTACGCGCAGGTCGACGCCGACGGCGCGATCCAGCTCCTCGGGCGCGGCTCGGCGTGCATCAACACCGGCGGGGAGAAGGTGTACCCGGAGGAGGTCGAGCTCGTCCTGCGCAAGCATCCGAGTGTCTTCGACTGCGTGGTCGTCGGCGTTCCCGACCCTCGCTTCGGCGAGATCGTGGTCGCGGTCGTGCAGGTGACCGAGAACCACTATCTCGACGAAGTCGA
>JAPSGP010000038.1 GCA_031177445.1 Acidimicrobiia bacterium | reverse complement strand
GGGGATTGTCGCGGCCGGCGACGTCGCCCGATGGCCGAACCCGCTGTTCGACGGCGAGCTGATGCGACTCGAGCACTGGACGAACGCGACTGAGCAGGGTGTGGCGGCCGCGCGGCGCCTCCTCGCCGACGACGCCGCCGCCGCTGATCCGTTCGCACCGGTGCCCTTCGTGTGGTCCGACCAGTACGACGTCAAGATCCAGACCGTGGGCGCCATCCGCGGCGACGACGAAGTGGTCGTGGCGCACGGCTCGCTCGAAGAGCGACGCTTCGTCGCGCTGTTCGGCCGCAACGGCCGCCTCGTCGGCGCGCTCGGCTTCAGCCGGCCCCGCTTCGTCATGCAGTACCGCGCCATGATCGCCAACCGCGCCACCTTCGACGAAGCCCTGGCGCACGCGCGGACCGTCGAGGGCTGAACACCAGTTCGCGAGGGGCGCCGGCAGAGAGGTCCTCCTCGGTCAGCGGAGTCTCGGCTCGCGGGTCGGGGTGGGTGCTCAACGTCGGCTCCTGCTCTTCTCGGCCACAAGACCCAGCAGGGCCGCCGGTGCCGCGGCCGTGCGCCGTGCCTCGCCTCCAATTCCCTCGTCGGACCCCTCAGCCGTCGCCCCCGTCATGCGGCGTGCCTCGCCTCCAATTCCCTCGTCGGAGCCCCCCGCCGTCGCCCGCCTGCGCCGGAGACGAATCCCGAAGAGCCGCTTGGGGCGTGACCGTACGATGACCGGCATGCCGGAGCGCGAGCCCCTCCTCACGTCGCGCTTCCTGCTCGTCGTGGGGTCTGGGCTGGCGTACTTCCTGGCGCTCGGGATGCTGCTGCCGGTCGTGCCGCTCTACGCCAAGCGGACGCTCGGAGCCGGCGATGCGGTCGTCGGCGTGGTCGTCGGATCGCTGTTCGTGAGCGCCGTCGTCTTGCGCCCGTACATCGGGCGGGTCGGGGACCGTCATGGCCGGCGTCTCTTGATCATCGGAGGTGCGCTCACCGTCGCGGGGTCCATCGCGGTGTACGGCGTCGTCGAGTCGGTGCCGTACCTCATCGCCGCTCGACTCGTGACCGGACTAGGCGAAGCGGCGTTCTTCGTCGGGGCGGCGACGATGATCACCGACCTCGCGCCGTTGAGCCGGCGCGGTGAGGCGTTGAGCTACTGGTCGGTCGCGATCTACGGCGGGCTCGCGTTCGGGCCGCCGCTCGGTGAAGCGGTGCTGGGCGACGACCGCTACGTCGCCACGTGGCTGGTCGCCGCCGCGTTCGGCTTGCTGGCGGCCGGGCTCGGGCTCGGCACTCGCGAGGTGGCGCGGCCCGACGGGCCGCCGGCGAGCGGGCCCGTCGTGAACCGCTCGGCGCTGCCGCCGGGCGTGGTCCTCTTCCTCGGCTTGCTGGGGCTGGCCGGATTCACCGCCTTCGTGCGGCTCTATGCCGAAGACCTCGACCTGTCGGGCGCGGGCGGCGTCTTCCTCTTCTATGGCGTCATCGTCTTGATCGTGCGCATCGCCGGCGCGCGCCTCCCCGACGTCATGGGTTCGCGGCGCGCCGGGACCATCGCGCTGACCGGCGCCGCCGGCGGCATGGCGATCATGGCCGCCTGGCCGAGCGTGATCGGCTTGTTCGTCGGAACCGCCGTCTTCGCAATCGGCATGTCCCTGCTCTATCCGGCACTGCTCGTCTTGGCCCTGAGCCGCGCGCCCGACACGGAGCGCGCCTCGGTGGTCGGCACCTTCAGCAGCTTCTTCGATCTCTCGCAGGGGCTCGGGGCTTTGCTCCTGGGTGGGGTCGCCGAGCTCGGTGGCTACCGCTCGGCATTCGCGACCGCGGGCGCGGGCGCACTCGTCGGACTGGCGGTGCTGTGGACCATGGCGCGGCCTCGGCGGGAGCTGCCGGTGGAGCCCGAGGTCGTGCCCGCGTAGGCATGGCTTCGCTCCTCGTCACCAACGACTTCGCGCCCAAGCTCGGCGGGATCCAGTCCTACCTCTACGAGCTGTGGCGACGGCTGCCACCCGACGAGACGACGGTCCTCACGACGCCGTATCCGGGGGCGGCGGAGTGGGACGCCGCGCAACCGTTCCGGGTCGAGCGAACCCGTGAGCGGGTGCTGTTCCCGACCCGCCGGCTGGCCGATCGCATCGACGCACTGGCGACCGAGGTCGGCGCGCACGTGATCTTCCTGGACCCGGCGCTCCCGCTCGGCTTGGTCGGTCCGCGATTGCGGGCGGCGCCCTACGTCGTGATCGTCCATGGGGCCGAGGTGACGGTGCCGGCGCGCCTTCCGCTGTCGAACCGGCTGGCGCGCCGTGTGTTCCTCGGCGCGCAGGGCATCGTCGCCGCAGGGCGGTACCCGGCGGTCGAGGCGGCGCACGCCGCCGGCCGCGCGATACCGACGATGGTGGTTCCCCCCGGCGTCGACACACATCGGTTCCGTCCCCTGACACCCGAGCAGCGAGCGGCGGCGCGCACCGCGTTCGGCCTCGATCCCGAGCTGCAGGTCGTGCTCGGCCTCAGTCGCCTGGTGCGGCGCAAAGGGTTCGACGTGCTCATCGACGCGGTGGCCGGGCTCGAGACCGCGGTACTCGTCATCGCCGGCGACGGCCGCGATCGGGGGCGGCTCGAACGACGCGCCCGCAGGCTTGCGCTCGGCGATCAGATCCGGTTCCTCGGGCGGGTGCCTGACGAGACGCTCCCCGATCTCTACGGGTGCGCGGACGTGTTTGCGATGCTGTGTCACGACCGCTGGGGCGCGCTCGAGGCCGAAGGCTTCGGCGTCGTGTTCGTCGAGGCGGCCGCGTGTGGGATCCCTGCTGTCGCTGGCCGTTCCGGCGGCTCGCACGAAGCGGTCGTCGACGGCGTCACCGGCGTGGTCGTCGAGTCCCGGAACGTGTACGCGGTGCGCGCCGCCATCGACCGGTTGCTTTCGGATCCAACGACCCGGCAGGCGATGGGGGACGCGGCGCGGGAGCGCGCGGTGGACGAGCTGCGCTACGACCGGCTCGTCGAGCCGCTGCTGCCGTTGACCCGCGGTGATCTCGCGGCGCTCGACTCGGCGAAGTAGGTCAGTAGCCTCGGCGCCGGTGGGTGCGCGCATCATCGTCGCCGCGTGGGCGGGCAACGTCCTGTTCTCGGCGACGGTGATCCCGGCCGCGCTGGGCGTCGAGGCGATGAACGGGGTCTCGATCGGCATGTCGCTCGGGCTGTTCGCGGTGTCGCTGCTCGTGTGGATCTGGGCGTTCGCGATCGCGCTGGCTCGGACCACCCGCGGGGACGAGGTCGTCGTTGCCAGCCTCTTCCTCATGGCCGGCCCCGTGCCGCGCGGTGTTCGCCTGCACCTGTTCGGGGCCCTCGGCGTGTGCCTGGCCGTCACCGCCGCGACTGCGGCAGCCGAGCCGTTCGGCGTGCTTGTTCCTATGCTGCCCCTGGGGCTCGCCGGGCTCTGGGGGGCGCGCTACGGCACGTTCCCTCCGCGCCGGCAGCGGACCGGGCCCGCGGGCCGAGGATCGGCCGACCCAGGATCGGCCGGCGCGTAGGCGGCGGCTTTGCCGATCGCCGAAGCAGGAGCCCGAGCGTGCGAGGGCGACCGAGAGGAAGCGAGGACCAGTGGCCGAAGAGGCGCATGAGCGCATCCACGTCGACGGCAGCCCCGAGCGCTGCTTCGAGATCGCGACCGACTACGAGCAGTACCCGACCTGGGCCAAGGACGTGAAGCAGGCCAAGGTGCTCGAGGCCGACGACCAGGCTCGGGGCAAGCGGGTCGAGTACCGGGCGGCCGCACTGGGGCGCAGCGTCCGCTACGTGCTCGAGTACGACTACGGCGAGGCTCCGGCCGCGTTCTCGTGGCATCTGATCGAGGGCGACATGTTGCGCAAGCTCGACGGGCGTTACGGGTTCGAGGCCGATGACAACGGCACACGCGTGACCTACGACCTCACGGTCGACATCTCGATCCCGATGCCGGGCCTCATCAAGCGCCGCGCCGCCGGCCTCATCATGGGCAACGCGCTCAAGGAGCTGAAGCGGGCGGTCGAGGCCAAGTAGCGCTGCGGGTCGACTGAGTACAGTTCCTCCTTCATGCGCATCTTGCTGTTCACCGGCAAGGGGGGTGTCGGCAAGACGACCGTCGCCGCGGCCACCGCAGTCCGCGCCGCCGAGTCCGGCCTTCGCACCATCGTCTGCTCGACCGATCCGGCACACTCGCTCGCCGATGCGTTCGACGTCCCGTTGGGCGACGAGCCCACGCCGGTCGCAGGATTCGTGCGGGGGACGCTCGTCGGTCAGCAGCTCGATGCTCGCGCTCGACTCGAGCAGTCGTGGGGTGAGGTCCGTCAGTACGTGACCACGGTCCTCGACTGGGCGGGTGCCGACGCGGTGGAAGCGGAGGAGCTGGCGGTGGTACCCGGCCTCGACGAGGTCTTCGCGCTGGCCGACATCCGGGCGCACGCCGAGTCCGACCGCTACGACCTGATCGTCGTCGACTGCGCGCCGACGGCAGAGACGATCCGGCTGCTGTCGCTGCCCGACGTGCTCGGCTGGTACATGGATCGGATCTTTCCCGCGCAGCGCAACGTGACGCGCGCCGTCCGACCGTTGCTGTCGCGGCTCATGAGCGTGCCCATCGCGAGCGACGACGTGTTCTCTGCGATCCGTCGCTTCTACGATCGGTTGGACGGTGTACGCGACCTGCTCGTCGACGCGTCGATCACGAGCGCCCGGCTGGTCGTGAACGCGGAACGTATGGTCGTCGCCGAGGCGCGCCGGACCTTCACCTATCTCTCGCTGTTCGGCTACCACGTCGACGCCGTGATCGCGAACCGCGTCCTGCCGGACGCCGTGCGTGACCCGTGGTTCCAGACCTGGAAGGACTCGCAGCGCGAGCAGCTCGAGTCCATCGAGCACGCGTTCGCGCCCGTGCCGGTGCTGGTCGCCGATCTCGCCGATCACGAGCTCGTCGGCATCGATCACCTCTCCGACTTCGCCGGCGCGGTGTACGGCCTTCGCGATCCGGCGGCGCGGCTCGGCCACGGTGAGCAGTTTCGTGTCGACGCCGTCGGCGACACGCTCGTGCTCTCGATGCCGCTGCCGTTCACCGATCGTGAGGACGTCGAGCTCGCCCGCAGCAACGGCGAGCTGCTCGTCGCGGTCGGCTCGCACCGGCGCGCGATGGTGTTGCCCGACAGCTTGCGTCGCCGCGAGGTCGCCGGCGCCCGGGTCGCTGCCGGCCGGCTCGAAGTCGAGTTCGCGGGTGGCGCGCCGACGGAGACGGCATCCGGAGGAGCAGCATGAACGAATGGGACGAGCTCGACGGGGACGAGCCGACCCCATCAGCTGACGCGGCACTGGCCGCGCTGCTCGAGGCCGGCCCCGAGGCCGCCGAGCACCTGTTGAAGGCGGCGCAGGAGCTGCTGCTGGCAGCCAAGGCCGTCGTCGACGCAGGCGAGCGGGCCCTCGAGGCGCATCGCGCGGCGACCGGAAGCGCAACCGGCCGTGACCCCGCCGCGGGGGCGGCGGCACCGGAGCCGGCTCGAAGGGTCCGCCGGATCGACCTGGCGTGAGTGGAGCCGAGTCGCCCACGTTCGGGGTCGACCTCGGCGGCACCAATGTCCGGTGCGGGGTCGTGGACCGCGACGGAGTCGTGCTCCGCGAAGTGCGTGAGCCGACTCCACTCGGCGGGGACGCGGTGGTGGCCACGATGGCGGGCCTGGTGCGGCGCCTGGCCGAGGACTTCCCCGAGGCCGCGGCCGTCGGCGTCGGTGCGGCCGGGCTCGTCGACCGCGACGGGGCCGTGCAGTTCGCCCCCAACATCCAGGGCTTGCGGCGGGCGCCGCTCCGGCGGGCACTGGAAGCGGAGCTCGGCGTGCCCGTCGTCGTCGACAACGACGCCAACGCGGCCGCCTGGGGCGAGGTCGTGCACGGTGCGGCGAAAGGCGCGCTCTACGCGCTCGTGATCACGCTGGGCACCGGCATCGGAGGCGGGATCGTGGCGCGCGGTCGCGTCATCCGAGGGGCGCACGGCTTCGCCGCCGAGGTCGGCCACTTCCAGATCGACCCCGACGGCCCGGTGTGCGCGTGCGGCGAACGAGGTCACTGGGAGTCGTACGCGTCCGGCACTGCGCTCGGGCGCATGGGTCGAGAATGGGCCGCAGCGGGCAAGGCGCCGGGCGTGCTCGCGCGTGCCGGCGGGCAAGTCGACGCGGTGACGGGCGTGTTCGTCGGAGATTCGGCGCAGGCGGGTGAGCCCGACGGGGTCGCGCTGCTCGCCGAGTACGTCGACTACGTCGCCATCGGTCTGGCGGGTCTGGCCAACATCCTCGATCCCGAGCGCATCGTGGTATCGGGTGGCTTGGTCGAGCTCGGCGACGCGCTGTTCGCGCCGCTGCGGACCGCCTTCGCGCGCCGCGTCGAGGGCCCGGAGTACCGGCCCGAGATCGCGATCGTGCCCGCGCAGCTGGGCGAACAGGCGGGTGTGATCGGGGCCGCCGCGCGCGCCCGTGACCTCGAGGCCGGCGGCTCGGGGGTCTGGGTGCGATGAAGATCGGCCTCACGCTGCCGAACTTCCGTGCCGATCCCGACGACGCGCTCGCCGTCGCCCGGGCCGCCGACGCCGCCGGTGTCGACGGCGTGTTCGGCTACGACCATCTCTTCCGGCGGGCTCGCGACGGGCATCGCCGGCCGGCGCTCGAGGGGCTCGCGCTCCTGGGCGCGGTCGCGGCCGAGACCGCTCGTGTCGCCCTCGGAACCCTCGTCGCCCGCGCGACGCTGCAGCCGCCTGCAACGCTGGCAACGGCGCTCGAGACGCTGCAGCGCATCGCCCCGGGGCGTGTCATCGCCGGGATCGGGAGCGGCGACTCCGAGAGCCGGGAGGAGAACGAGAGCTACGGGCTGCCCTTCGGCACGGTGGCCGACCGCGTCGTCACGTTGGGAGCCACGGTCCGGGCGGCACGCGATCGCGGCTACCCGGTATGGGTGGGTGGCAACTCGCCCCCGGTGCGGGAGCTCGCGGCACGCGACGCCGACGGCTGGAACCAGTGGGGGAATTCGTGGGCGCGCTTCGCCAAACGGTCGGCCGAGGTGCGCGCCGCCGCCGTTCACTCGCCGTTCACGGTGTCGTGGGGAGGTGTCGTGGTGCTCGGCGCGACCGAGCGCGACGCGGGGGCGAAGGCCGAGCGGCTTTCGCCGAGCCCGGGCGTGATCAGCGGCGGGCCGGAGCAGGTTGCCGATGCGCTGCGGCGCTACGGCGACGCCGGTGCCGAGTGGGTGATCGTCGGGCCCGTGGACTCGTCCGATCCCGACAACGCTCGTATCCTGGGCGAGCTGGTGGCGCCGCTCCTTCGCTAGGCCGCGCCGAGTTGCTGCATCAGGCCGAACGCATCCACGACGTTCCAGTGCTCTCGGAGCTTCCCGTCGCCGATCCGCACGATGTCGATGACGTCGAACGCGACCTCCCGACCGGTCGGCCGATGCTCAGGAAGGGGCCGCGTGCGTGCCGCGGAACGTCTTGTGCGTCTCGTAGAAGCGGCGGACGACCGCCTCGTCGGCTGCGGACATGATCCCTCCCCGGAGAACGCGCTGACGCGGACCATTCTGCGCAGCGCACAAGCCGGATCACTCGATCTCGGGCGATGGCGACCGCCACGCGCCCCTTCTATTCGAGCGTGGCGTACTCGGTGCCGCGGTCGGCCGCCCGTGTGGCGCGGGCGATGCCGGCGCACGCGGCGAGGTCGGTGAGGAAGGCGTCGATCATCGGTGCGTTGCCGGCGCTGACGGTGGCATGGAGGCTGTCGGGCGGGCGCTGACGGTCGAGGAACCACCCGCGTCCCTGGAGCGCGTCACCGAGTGCGAAGACATCGATCGCGTCACCGTCGGCGGCGATGGCGGCGACGTGGGCGACGGGTTTGCCCAGGACCCGTAGCCCGTCGACGGATCGCACCCCGTCGATCAGCTTCCGGGCGGCATCGACGGCTTCTCGGGTCAGGCGGAGGTATCCGTCCTCGCCGAGGTAGTGGAGGACGGCCCAGGCGGCCGCGATCGGGGCGCCCGGCTTCGTGCCGGCCAGGCCGGACGACGCGTACATCCCGCCGAGCCAGCCGTCGAAGGTGAAGGTCTGGTCTCGGCGCAGCTCCTTGCTGCGGTACAGGACGACCGACGCGCCCTTCGGCGTGTAGCCGAGCTTGTGGAGGTCGACCGAGATCGACGTGACGCCGTCGACCCGGAAGTCCCAGGGCGGGAGCGCGCGGCCGAGTCGCTCGAGGAACGGGAGCACCATCCCGCCCATGCAGGCGTCGGCGTGGAAGCTCGCGCCGGTGTCGGCGGCGAGCGCGGCGAGCTCTGTGATCGGATCGAGGACACCCTGCGGGTACTGCGGCGCCGAGCCGACGACGAGCGCGGTGTGATCGGTCACCGCCGCCGCCATCGCGTCGACGTCGGCGGCGTAGTCGTCTCGCACCGGCACCGTGACGGTCTTGACGCCGAAGTAGTGCGCGCCCTTGTGGAATGCCGCGTGCGCGCTCTCGGGCAACACCATCTCGGGCTCGGTGATCCCGCGTTCACGCTTCGCCCGCTCACGCGCCGCCTTGACGACGCACAGGATGCTCTCCGTGCCACCCGAGGTCATGAACCCGGCCGCAGCCTCGTCTCCGTGCACGAGGTCGGCGACCATCCGCACGACGTCCGACTGCAGCCGCCCCAGGCTCGGGAACGCGTGCGTGTTCAGCGCGTTCTCGGAGAGATAAAGAGAGCTCGCGGCGCGCGCGATCTCGCGCACCTCGTCGCCGGCGCTGTACACATAGCTGAAACAGCGTCCCGACCCCCAGTCGGCGTCGTTCGCCTTCAGCGCGTCGAGCTCGTCGAGGATCTCTACCGCCGACAATCCATGTTCGGGGAGCGACATGCCGAGCACGCTACGGCAGCGGGTCGACCACCTGCCGGCGCTCGTAGGCGCGCTCGCCGAAGTACTCGAGCGCCATCTCCCGGTCGATCATGACGAACAGCCCTTCGGCCTCGGCGGTGACGACGCCGTCGACCGTGAGGGTGCCCCGAGTGACAATGCGGCGCCCGTCGACCTGCTCGGTCCAGCCCTCGAACGCGACCTTGGTGTGCAACGGCGTCGGCCGCCGGTACCGGACGCTGAGCCGTCCGGTCATGCCGGGATGGCCGCTGGCGATGTTGGTCATGCCGAGCACCTCGTCGAACGCCAGCGCGATCCAGCCGCCGTGGACGTACCCCGGCGGTCCTTCGTACGCGGCGTGGAAGACGCCGCCGGCGAACAGGCGCCCGTCGCGGTACTCGTACTCGATCGGTGGGGCGACCGGGCTGATCTTGCCGACGAGCGGACTGCGGGCCAGGTAGTCGGCGTGGTCCTCTTCGACTCGGGAACGCACGCCGTCGGGCCGATTGCCGAGCTCACCGCGCGGGTGGAGCGACGCGGCGATACGCTCCGCGGCCTCGGCCGCGAGCGCGAGCTCGTCGGGCGTCGCGTCGTCGGCAGTGAGGGCGGCGTCGATGAGGTGACGGACTGCCTCGGCGAGGCGGACCCGCTCCGGCGTCGTGATCGCTTCGGACTGCCGGTACGCCGGCGGTTCCCGGCGCTGCACGTGGCCTGGCACTACTTCCCTCGGAACACGGGCTTGCGCTTCTCGGCGAACGCGCGCGGGCCCTCCTGCGCGTCCTCGCTGGCGAAGACCTCCCAGCCGATCTTGTCCTGGATCTGCATCGCCTCGGAGTCGGGAACGCACTCGGCCTCGCGCCAGGCGCGCAGGATTCCCATGCACGACAGCGGGCCGTTCTGTGCCACTTGATCGGCGACCGCGCGGGCCACTGTCAGCGCGTGCCCCTCGGGCACGACCCGGCTGATCAGGCCGAGCTCGAGCGCCTCGTGGGCGGTGACCGGGCGGGCGGTGAGGAGGATGTCCATGGCGCGGGTGTAAGGGATCTGGCGGGGGAGGCGCACCGCCGAACCGCCCAGCGGGAAGAGGCCGCGCCTGGCTTCCCATACTCCGAAGATCGCGGTCTCGGCCCCGATGCGGATGTCGGTGCCTTGCAGCATCTCGGTGCCCCCGGCGACCGCATAGCCCTCGACCGCGGCGATCAGCGGCTTGCTGAGGCGGTAGTCGCGGAGCAGCGCCTTCCAGTGGATGCCCGGTGAGTCGGTCATGCGGGTACGAACGCGTTCGTCCTCGGACGGCTTCGCCATGGCCTTGAGGTCGGCGCCGGCGGAGAAGTGGCCCCCGGCGCCGGTGAGGATCGCGACCCGGACGTCGGGCGTCGCATCGATGTAGTCGAAGCCGTCGGCCAGCCCGACGAGCATGTCCGGGCTCAACGCGTTGCGAGCCTCGGGCCGGTCCATGGTGAGCGTCACCACCGGTCCGTCTCGCTCGACGCGGCAGTGCTGCGTGCTGACCTCGAGCAGTTCCGACATGGGCGCTCCCGGAGGTGTCGTGAAAATTAGAACCGATTCTAAACAACGCGGGATTTCCGGCCCGTGGGGGTGGCGAGGGCGCGGCCGAACCGCGAGCCGGGGGCCTTGCCTCGCGAAACGAGAACGTGTTCTACTGCCGCCCGTGGGGGACGGTGCGGGCGAGACGCTGATCGACGAGCACGTGCTCGAGTTCCCCGGCGGGTACAAGCGCTCGGTCGGGCCGGTGGTCGGGCGGTTCCTGACCGGCCTGCGCGACCAGCAGCTCGTCGGCGTGCGGACGCCAGCCGGGCGGGTGCTGGTCCCGCCGGCGGAGTACGACCCCGAGACGAGCGCGGCCGTGGGCGAGCGCCCGGAGGACTTCGTGCCAGTCGGCCCCGAGGGGGTGGTGACGACCTGGGCGTGGGTGCGCGAGCCGCGCCCGAAGCACCCGCTTGACCGCCCGTTCGCGTGGGCGCTCATCCGGCTCGACGGCGCCGACACCGGCATGCTCCATGCGCTCGACGCCGGCACCGAGGACGCCGTGCACACCGGCATGCGGGTCCGTCCCCGCTGGCGTGCCGAGCGGGTGGGCCACATCACCGACATCGAGTGCTTCGAGCCGGCATGAGCGGGCGCGCGATCGAGGACCTGAACGAGGACGGGCCGGTCACGAAGATGCACGCGCCGATCCGGCTCGAGTACCGCATCGGGGCGGGCACCGCGCAGTCGCGGTTCCTCCGCGGGGTGGCCGAGGGCAAGCTGCTCGGCCAGAAGTGCCCGGTGTGCTCGAAGGTGTACATGCCGCCGCGGGGGTCGTGCCCGATCCACGGGGTTCCGACCGAGGAGGAGGTCGAGCTTCCCGACCGGGGCACGGTCACGACGTTCTGTGTCGTGAACATCCCGTTCTCGGACCTGGCGCCCGAGGTGCCGTACGTGTGCGCGCAGGTGTTGCTCGACGGTGCCGACACCGCGCTGTTCGGGCTGATCGCGGGAATGCCCGCGCGCGAGGTCCGGATGGGGTTGCGGGTGCGCGCCGAGTGGGCCCCGCGCGAGGAGTGGACGTACAACCTCGGCAACATCAAGTGGTGGGAGCCGACCGGTGAGCCCGACGCCGACTACGACGCCTACAAGGACTACATATGACCGACGTCGCGGTCGTGGCGTTCGCTCAGTCGAAGCACGTCGCTGCGGATCCCAACCGCAACGAGGTCGAGATGCTCATGCCGGTGGTCGCAGAGGCACTCGAGCAGGCCGGGCTCGAACGCGAGGAGATCGGGTTCGTGTGCTCCGGGAGCTGCGACTACCTCCTCGGCGTGCCGTTCTCGTTCGTGACCGCGCTCGACGCCATCGGCGCGTGGCCGCCGATCCGCGAGAGCCACGTGGAACAGGACGCCGCCTGGGCGCTGTACGAGGCCTGGGTCCGGCTGCAGCATGGCGACGTCGACACCGCCCTCGTCTACGGCTTCGGCAAGTCGTCGCTCGGCGATCTGCACGAAATCATGACGCTGCAACTCGACCCGTACTACCTCGAGCCGCTGTGGCCCGACATGGTGTCGATGGCAGCGCTTCAGGCGCGCGCCTACCTCGACGCCACCGGCAAGACCGAGCGCGACCTGGCCGAGGTCGTGGTGCGGAGCCGCGCCGCCGCGGCGTCGAACCCGAACGCGATCGTCGCCGGGACCACGACTGCCGACGCCTTGCTCAAGGAGCAGACGACGATCGCCCCGCTGCGCACGTCTGACTGCCCACCGATCACCGACGGCGCCGCGGTCGTGATCCTGGCGACCGCCGATCGCGCGCGGGCGATCAGCGAACGTCCGGCCTGGATCCGCGGCATCGACCACCGCATCGAGGCGCACTCGATCGGGGTGCGCGACCTCGCGACGTCTCGGTCGACCGCGCTCGCCGCCGGCCGTGCCGGCGCCGCCGACGACAAGGTCGATCTCGCGGAGATGCACGCGCAGTTCAGCCACGAGGAGCTGATCGTGCGCGACGCCCTCGGGCTCGACGACTCCGCGACCGTGAACCCGTCGGGCGGGCCGCTGGCCGCGAACCCGGTGATGGCGACCGGCCTCATCCGCATCGGCGAGGCCGCGAGCCGAATCAGCGCGGGGGGTGGCGATCGCGCCGTCGCCCACGCGTCGTCGGGACCGTGCCTGCAGCACAACCTCGTCGCTGTGCTCGAGGGGGAGTAGGCGATGAGCGAACGCTGCGCGGTCGTCGGTGTCGGCCAGACGAAGCACAAGTCGGCGCGCACCGACGTGTCGATCGCCGGGCTCGTGCGCGAGGCGGCGCGGAAGGCGCTCGACGACGCCGAGATGGACTGGTCCGACGTCGACGCAGTCGTGATCGGCAAGGCGCCGGACATGTTCGAGGGCGTGGTGATGCCCGAGCTCTACCTCGCCGACGCATTGGGGGCGGTGGGCAAGCCGATGATGCGGGTGCATACCGCGGGCAGCGTCGGCGGCTCGACCGCGCTGGTTGCGACCGGCTTGGTGCAGGCGGGGATCCACGAGCGGGTGTTGGTGGCCGCGTTCGAGAAGCAGTCGGAGAGCGACGCCATGTGGGCACTGACAGTAAGCCAGCCGTTCTCGGCCCCGCTCGTCGCCGGCGCCGGCGGCTACTTCGCCCCGCTCATCCGCGGCTACATGCGACGGTCGGGCGCGCCCGACCACATCGGGATGCTCGTCGCGGTCAAGGACCGCAAGAATGCCCTCCGCAACCCGAACGCACACCTCCACCTCCACGACATCGACATGAAGATGGTCGAGGAGTCGCCGATGCTGTGGGAGCCGCTCCGGTACCTGGAGACGTGCCCGTCGTCGGACGGCGCGTGCGCGATCGTGCTCGGGAACGAAGCGACCGCGGCGAAGGTGCCGAGACGGCCGGCGTGGATCCACGGGACCGCGATGCGCAGCGAGCCGACGATGTTCGCCGGGCGTGACCAGGTCAACCCGCAGGCGGGCAAGGACTGTGCCGCCGACGTGTTCCGGCAGGCGGGCGTCACCGACCCGCGGCGCGACCTCGACTGTGCCGAGGTCTACGTGCCGTTCAGCTGGTACGAGCCGATGTGGCTCGAGAACCTCGGGTTCTGTGCCGATGGGGATGGCTGGAAGCTCACCGAGTCCGGCGCCACGGCCTTTGACGGCGACATCCCCTGGAACCCGTCGGGCGGTGTGCTGTCGTCGAACCCGATCGGCGCGTCGGGCCTCATCCGCTTCGCCGAAGCCGCGCAGCAGGTGCGCGGCGAGGCCGGCGACTACCAGGTCGACGGCGCCCGCCGCGCCCTCGGCCACGCGTACGGCGGCGGCTCACAGTTCTTCGCGATGTGGGTGGTGGGCTCGGACAAGCCGTAGCGCTTGGTCACACCACCAGCTCGACGACGTCGCGCAGTGAACGCACGCGCCGGACGTCGAGCTCCGTATGCAGGTCGTACGGGTCCATGAGGACGGGGGTGATGCCGGCCGCGAGTGCGCCGTCGACGTCGGCAGCGACGATGTCGCCGACGTGGAGCGCGTGCTCGGGCGACACGTCGAGCTGCTCGAGCGCGAGCTTGAAGATGCGTGGATCCGGCTTCGACACGCCGACGACCGAAGAGTCGAGGACCGCGTGGACCGGCACGCCGGGGCCGGGGCCGATCTGGCACACACCGTCGTCGCGGAGCTGGGCCTCGACGGTCCCGTCGGCGTTCGACACGACTGCGAGCTTCACGCCGGTGGCGGCGAGCTCGCGCAACGCGTCGACGGAGCCGGGCACGATCCGTGACCACACCCCGCCGGTCTGGAACTCTGCGAACACCGCCGCGGCGATCTCTTCCAGCCGGTCGTCGGGCGCGCCGCAAGCCCGTGCGTACGCCGGTTGATACGCCGCCCAGACCGTCTGGTCGCCGCTCAGCATGTCGGCGC
>JAPSGP010000479.1 GCA_031177445.1 Acidimicrobiia bacterium | reverse complement strand
ACAGCCGTCGCAGTCGTGTGGCGATCGGGTGTAGTCTGCCCCGGCGACGGTTCGTGCCTCTCATGCTGATGCCATCGGGAGACGCAATCGGCGCGGCAGTGCGGGGGAGCAGACGCGCCATACGACCTGGGAGGAACGCGTCCTGATGCACAAGAAGAAGCATGCCGCGATTGTGGCCGCCGCCGCGGCCCTCATGATCGTCTTGGCTGCGGGTATCGCAGCCGTCAGCACGAACGACGGGACGCGCCAAGTGGCAACCGGCCCGTCGTCTGTCACGGCCGACCCGGTGGGGGCCGAGGAATGGATGTACCTCCAGCGAGCGAACCCGGACGGCTCGATCCCGGACGCCGCCGTCACCGAGGCGATCGCGCAGTCGAAGCAGATGGGTGTGGCCAGCCTGGCCTCGCCGACCACCGATCAGGCGTGGGCCGAGCTCGGCCCGAGCAACATCGGCGGCCGTATCCGCGACGTTGCCGTCGACCCCACGTCCGGGGGCGTCGTCTACATCGCCACCGGCACCGGCGGCCTCTGGCGATCGGCCGACGGCGGCGCGACCTTCGCCACGGCCTGGGACGACCAGCTGCCCCAGTCGATGGGCGCGGTCGCAGTCGATTCCCGGGGCGTCGTCTGGGCCGGCACCGGCGAGCCCGACCACGGTGGCGGCTCGGCCTACTACGGCAAGGGCATCTACAAGTCGACCGACGACGGCGCGACGTGGACCAACATGGGCCTCGAAGACGGCGACACGATCGGCCAGATCGTCATCGACCCGCGTGACGACGACCGCGTGTTCGTCGCCGTCATGGGGGCGCTGCACGACACGGAGCCGACCCGCGGCCTCTTCCTGACCGAGGACGGCGGCGCCACTTGGGCGCGCGTCATCGTCCCGAGCAGCGCCTCGACGGGGGCCATCGACGTCTCGATCAACAAGACGAACCCCGACATCATGCTCGCGACGACGTGGGACAAGATCCGTGACGAGAAGTCGCGCATCTACGGCCCGCACTCCTACGTCTACCGGTCGACCGACGGCGGCCGCACGTGGACGAATGTCCACAACGCCCCGCTGCCGCAGAGCGAGACCAACCCGGCGCTGCAGACGCCGGACAATCTCGTCGGCCGGATGGGCGTCGACTTCAGCGACAGCGACCCGAACCGGGCCTACCTCATCTCCAGTACCGCCCGCGGCAACTTCAACGGCTTCTTCACGAGCGCGGATGCCGGCGCCACCTGGATCCAGGTTCCACAGACCCAGAACACGCTGCAGAGCATCAGCGGCGGCTTCGCCTGGTGGTTCGGGCGCGTCTACGTCGACCCAGACGACCCACTGCACGTCTTCGTCGCGGGTGTCGACCTCGCCGAGAGCCTGAACGGCGGCCTCACGTGGACGACGTCCCAGACCCTGCACGCCGACCAGCACGGGCTCGAGTGGGACCCGTTCACCGAGGACAAGGTCTACATCGGCAACGACGGCGGCTTTTACTGGTCGGAGGAGAACGGTCGCGCCCGCGGGCTGTGGCGCAAGACGCCGCGCCTGCCCGTGACGCAGTTCTACGCGATGGACGTCTCCGTCCAGGACGGGTCGCGAGTCAACGCCGGCTCGCAGGACAACGGCTCGCTGAAGTCGTGGGACTCCAACAACAACGTCACTGGCGACTGGTTCAACTTCCGCGGCGGTGACGGGATGATGAACCGCATCGACCCGACGAACGACCGGAAGTACTACGGCTGCGCTCAGAACGGCGCCTGCCGCGGGTTCGTCGACAACGTGGGGTTCAACATGGTGATCCCGGGCCTGCGCAGGAACTGGGTCGCCCCGCTCGAGTTCGCCGCCGACTCTCGCTTCATGTTCGGCGCCAGCGAGTTCGTCAGCCGGATCAACACCGATCCCGGCCAGCGTGCGTGGCAGCCGATCAGCCCGGATCTGACGGACGGCCCCGAGCTTCCGCGTGCCCCGGGCTTCGGCACCATCACGGCGCTCGGCACCACCACGGCGGACCCGAACCTCGTCTACGCCGGCACCGACACGGGGACGGTGTGGGTGAGCCGCAACGCGATGGCCCCGGCCGCCGAGGTGACGTGGACGAAGGTCGAGAGCCCGGTGTTCCCGGGCCGCTGGGTCACGCGGATCACAGTCGACCCGGACGACCCCAAGATCGCCTGGGCGAGCTTCTCGGGCTGGCGCTCGGGTGAGCCGTACCCGCACCTCGTCATGACGAGCGACGGCGGCAACACGTGGGTCGACATCGTGGGCAAGCGCATCCCGCAGGCTCCGGTCAACGACGTCATCCGTCATCCGTCGAAGAAGAGCTGGCTCTTCATCGCCACGGACGTCGGAGTGTTCCGCACGACCAACCTCGGGAAGACGTGGCTCAAGGTGGGGGCGAACCTGCCGCTCGTGCCGATCAACGACATCGATCTGCCCGCCGGCAGCGAGACGCTCTACGCGGCGACGTACGGTCGCAGCGTCTGGACGACCTCGCTGGCCGACGCTTCCTGAATCGAAGCGGCCCGCC
>JAPSGP010000478.1 GCA_031177445.1 Acidimicrobiia bacterium | reverse complement strand
TGAGTACGGCGTCGACCCCTCCTTCATCGCGATCACCGGCGGCTCAGCCGGTGGTCACCTCTGCGCGCTGGCGGCGCTCACCGCCAACGATCCGGAGCTTCAGCCCGGCTTCGAGGAGGCGGACACGTCACTGGCGGCCTGCGTGCCCTTCTACGGTATCTACGACCTGCTCGACTCCGACGGGGTGCACATCCCCTTGATGGGCTGGTTGCTCGAGCGGATCGTCTTCAAGGCCTCGCGCCGGCAGGCGCCGGAGCGCTTCCGCGCCGCCTCGCCGATCCATCGGGTGCACTCGGAAGCGCCACCGTTCTTCGTCATCCACGGCGAGGCCGACTCGCTGATTCCGGTCGAGGAGGCGCGTCGCTTCGTTGCCAGGCTGCGCGAGGTCTCCGGTGCGCCCGTCGTCTACGCGGAGATGCAGGGTGCACAGCACGCCTTCGACGTGCTCGCCACCTGGCGGACGATCCCGGTGATCGAGGCGATCGAGCAGTTCCTGGCTGGGACCGTCAGGCAGCGGCACGAGCCCGGCCGGGAGGCCGAGCCGGAGCTGCGCGAGGCTCTGGTCGACTAGCTTCCGTTCGCCGGCTGGCGGTAGATCGAGACCACGCAGGCGCCGCCCAGGCCGATGTTGTGCTGCAGGGCGAGCTTCGCGTCCTCCACCTGGCGCGCCTCGGCCTGGCCGCGCAGCTGCCAGGTCAGCTCCGAGCACTGAGCGAGGCCGGTCGCACCGAGCGGGTGACCCTTGGAGATCAGGCCGCCGGAGGGGTTGACCACGACCTTGCCGCCGTACGTCGTGGCCTCGTCCTCGACCAGCTTGTGCCCCTCACCCTCGTCGCAGAGGCCGAGCGCCTCGTAGGTGATCAGCTCGTTGGCCGAGAAGCAGTCGTGCAGCTCGATCACGTCGACGTCATCGATCGAGGCCTCGGCCTCCTCCAGCGCCAGCCGTGCGGCCTCCTTCGACATGTCGTAGCCGACGATCTTGATCGAGGAGCCCTCGTCGAACGTCGAGCGCATGTCGGTGGTCATCGCCTGGCCGGCGATCTCGATCGCCTGCCCCCAGAGATCGTGCTCGTCGACGAAACGCTCCGAGGCGATGATCGCGCAGGCCGAGCCGTCCGAGGTCGGCGAGCACTGCAGCTTGGTCAGCGGCGCATGGATCATCTTCGCCTCTTTGATCTCGTCCATCGAGTAATCGGTCTGGAACTGGGCGTAGGGGTTGTTGACCGAGTGGTGGTGGTTCTTCCACCCGATCCAGGCGTAGTGGTCGGGATCGGACCCGTACTTCTCCATGTGCTCGCGCCCGGCGTTGCCGAACATCTGCGGCGCCGGCGGCGAGGGCTCCGGCTCGCGCACCGCGAACATCGCGGCCGCGTGCTGGTCCATGGGGTTCGTGCGATCCGTGTACTTGACCCCCAGCGAACCCATCTCCATCTTCTCGAAGCCGACCGCGAGCGCGCAGTCGGCGAGGCCGCCCTTGACCGCCTGGCGGGCCATGTAAAGCGCCGATGAGCCGGTCGAGCAGTTGTTGTTGACGTTGACGACCGGGATCCCGGTCAGCCCGAGCTGGTAGATCGCGCGCTGGCCCGAGGTCGACTCGCCGTAGCAGTATCCGGCGAACGCCTGCTCGACCGCGTCATAGGGGATGCCGGCGTCCTCCAGGGCCTTGCTGCCTGCCTCCTTGGCCCAGTCCGGGTAGTCGCCCTCCTTGGTGCCGGGCTTGTCGAACTTGGTCATCCCGACCCCGATCACGAAGGTGCGGTTTCCCCTCTCGTTCTTGCTCATCGCTGCTCCTGTTCTTGTCTTTGCTTGCTCGAGCTCTCGCTACCAGTGGACCCCGCGGGTCAGCCGCGCGAACAAGGAGCCGGCGACCGAGGGTCGTTCCTGCTCCCCGACTGCTCCGTCACCCTGCCCGCGTGCGGCGCGGGAGTCCTCGAAGAGGCGGTAGCCGGTGCTGCGGACCGCGTCCATCGAGGTCGGGCTGATCGCGTTCAAGAGCGCCGCCCCGCTCGAGAACGGCGTTCCGATGCGGTGCGGCTGGTAGATGATCGCCTTCGCGATCCGGTCGCCCGCCTCGGCCGGGGTCAGCGCCGGGAACGAGCGATAGATGCCGGTCGGGGCGATCATCGGCGTGCGCACCAGCGGCATGTGGATCGTCGTGAAGCGAACCCCGTCGTGCGCCACCTCTGCCTGGGCGCAGTCCGAGAACGCGTCGAGCGCCGATTTCGAGGCGACGTAGCCAGAGAAGCGGGGGACCCGCGTCTGCACGCCGGCCGAGGAGACGTTGACGATGTGCCCGAAGCCGCGCTCGCGCATCTTCGGCAGGAAGGCGAGGATCAGCCGCACGGCCGCGAAGTAGTTGAGCTGCATGGTGCGCTGGAAGTCGTGGAAGCGATCATAGGAGAGGCTCAGGGAGCGGCGGATCGACTTGCCGGCGTTGTTGACCAGGACGTCGACCCGCCCGTGCCGCGTGAGGACCTCGTCGGCGAGCCGCTCGATGTCCTCGATCTCCGAGAGAT
>JAPSGP010000192.1 GCA_031177445.1 Acidimicrobiia bacterium | reverse complement strand
CCGCGCGATCCCGTCGATGCGAAGGAGCTGCTCGCGCGGTTCGACGGCCTGTTGCTGATCGGCGGTGGCGACCTCGATCCCGCGCGCTATGGCCAGGCCCGCCGCCAGCAGGTCTACGGCGTCGCCTCCGAGCGTGATGCATTCGAGCTGGCACTCGCTCAGGCCGCGCTCGACCAGCAGATGCCGACCCTGGCGATCTGCCGCGGCCACCAGGTGCTCAACGTGGTGCTCGGCGGCTCGCTCGACCAGCACATCACCGATCGACCCGACGGGCTCGGCCATGGCAAGCCGGGCGTGGCCGGGGGAACCCAGCTCCACGAGGTGGAGCTTTTCGCCGGCTCGCGCGTCTTCGCCGCCATGGGCGCCGGCACCGTCGAGGTCTCGTCCCAGCACCACCAGGCGATCGACGTGCTCGGCGAAGGACTGCGCGTGACCGCGCGCGCCGCCGACGGGGTGATCGAAGCCGTCGAGCGCGACGGCGAGCCGTGGGTCGTCGGCGTGCAGTGGCACCCCGAGGACACCGCCGCCACCGATCCGGCGCAGCAGCGTCTCTTCGACGCCTTCGTCGCCGCCGCGGCCCTCTCGCGTTGACGGGCGGTGAGGCGGTACGGCGTCACGGGACGATGACGCCGTGGATCGGCGGTGGCTCGCTGGACTCCCCCGCGAGCGACCGCAGCAGTGCCTCGGCGTCGTCCAGGCCTGCCACCCGGCGCTCGAGCTCGGCGAACGGATACCGGTTCGACGCCAGCACCGCGAGCGCGGCCCGGTACGCAGCCGAGTCGACGCCCAGCGCGCCCAGGATCCGCAGCTCCTTGTAGACGACGTGGTCGGGCTCGATCGCGACCGCGGTCCCGCGGGTGCCGGCGACCACCACGGTCCCGCCCGGGCGCGCCAGCGCGATCGCCTGCGGGAAGGCCTCCGGCGCCTTTGCGGTCACGTCGACGACGACGTCGGCCAGCCCGCCGGTGGCTTCGCGCAGCGCGCGGACCGGGTCGTGCTGCGCGACGTCGACCGCGAGGTCGGCGCCGAACTCCGGCGCGGTCGCGAGCCGCCGTGCGTCGCGAGCGCCGCATCCCGTCACCATGACGAACCCCGCGCCCGCGTCCTTGCTCGCGGCCGACGCCGCCAGCCCGCGCACCCCCGGGCCCAGCACCGCGACCACGGCGTCGGCATGCAACTCGGGAACGGTCACGGCCCACCGCATGCCGGCGCCGAGGGGGTTGAACAGCGTCGCCACCACCGGGTCGAGCCCGACCGGGACCGCATGGACGATCGCGTCCGGCCCGAGGTACTGGAACTCGGCGTAGCCGCCCCAGAGGCCGGGCGGCCGCTCGACCGGGATGTACCCGTGCATGTCGCCCAGCCCGTGGCGCTCGCACCGCTGGTACGCCCCCGATCGGCAGGGCGCGCACTCACGACACGACTGGAACACCTCGATCGCGATGCGTTGGCCTACCTCGACGCCCCAGCGCACGGCCACGTCCGCGCCGATGCGCTCGACGACGCCCACGGCTTCGTGTCCGGGAACGAACGCGAAGCTTGCTGGCAGGACACCGGTGTACTGCTCGTGATCGGTGCCGCAGAGACCACACGCCTCGATGCGCACGAGCGCGCCGTCGTCGCGGACTTCAGGGAGCGGCAGCTCGCGCAACGACAGCTGGCGGGGGCGATCGAGCACCAGCGCATGGGCGTTCATCGGGCGCACGATCATCCTCGGCGCCCCGACGCCTGACAAGCCCGCTTCCGGTTGCGTATCTTCCGAGCGTGACGACGGAGCCGTTCGAACCCACCCACACGGTGCCTCCCGACGGCGTCGCCACCTGGGCTACACCGAATCCGGCGCTCGCCCCCGACAACCGCCTCGGCGCCGGACTTCCGGTCCAGCTCCTCAGGGAGCACACCGGCTGGGGTCACGTGCGCTGCTCGAACGGCTGGGAGGCGTGGGTCGACGCCCGCCTGCTGGTCGCGATCCCCGCACCGACGCCACCGACGGCGATGCCGGCCGAGGTCACGGCCCCACAGCCGATGCCCACCGAGGTCGCGCCCCCGCAGGCAACGCCGGCGCCAGCCGAGGTCGTGCCGACGCCTCCGCCTCCCCCGCCTCCACCGCCACCTCCGGCCGCGGTCGAGCCGGCGCCGCCTCCGGCGGCGGAGCCCGAGTTCGCGCCGACACACCTAGTCCCGCCTACCGGGCTCACCACGCGCGAACGTCCCGATCCGAAGCACAAGCCCGACCACCGCCTCGACCCAGGCCTGCCGCTCCACGTGGTCGAGCGCGCCGGCGACTGGGCGCGCGTGCGCTGTTCTAACGGGTGGGAGACCTGGGTCGACGGCCGCAACCTCGCCCCCCGCTAGCGCGAGCTCGTCAACCCCGGGCGCGGGGTCGTCGATGATGAGCGAGGGCGTTGTTACGACACGCGCTCGGCCTCGGCGACGAGGTGCGTCACGGGCAACCCGAACTCCCGCTCCACCCGGTGGGGCAGATCGAGCTTCAACCACCGCGACACGCCGGGGCGCAGCGTCGACAGGATGATCTTGTCGAAATCCTCATGTCGGAGGGCGTCGCGGATCGCCTGGACCGGCGACGCATCGCCGACCTCGCCGGTCACCTCGGCACCGAGCTCACGGAAGCGGTCCATCGCGGCGTCCAGCCGCTTCCGGGCTTCGACGCGGGAATGGCCCTCGTTCCAGGCCGCGTGTTCGGCCATGTGGGTGACGGGAACCACGAGATGGAACTGGCACGGACCGCTGCTCATTCGGCGCTCGACCTCTTCGAGGAGATGCTCACCGCCGAGGGTCCGGTTCGCTACGACGAGGTATCGCTCCATGGCTCACCTCCGTGCGTCTACGGCACCGCCCTCATCGTAGATCCGGATCAGGGGGTGTCGGGACGGAGGAGCGCGTCGCTGCCGCCATCGGCGAACAGCACGCTGCCGTGCACGTACCCGGCCGCCGGTGACAAGAGGAACAGGATGGTGTCGGCGATCTCTCCCGCGGTCGCGGTGCGGCCCAGCGGGATCGGCAGCGCGTCGACCAGCGGGCCAAGCTCGGGATCGTCGCGGGACGCCTGGAGCAGCGGCGTCTCGACCGGCCCGGGCGCGACCGCGTTGAGCCGCACGCCGACGTCGCCCCAGCTCTGTGCCCGTCGGCGCACCGCGCGCGCCAACGCCAGCTTCGAGGACGCATACACGGTGTTGCCCGGCAGCACGCTGGCTTGGGAACGGGCGTGAGTTTCGTCGCCGGCAAGACAGGCTTCGACGAGGGCCGCGTTCACGCTGGGGTCCACGGTCGCCGAGTTCGATGCGATGGCGACCGCTGCCGGATCCGTGCCGGCCGCGAGCGCATCCCGGAGACCGTCGAGCAGCGCGACCGCGCCGAAGAAGTTGACCGACACGATGGCGGCACGGTCCGTCAAGTGCGGACCGAGTCCGGCCGCGACCACCAAACCGTCGAGTACGCCGTTGGCGATGTCGAGGATCCCGGCGAGCGCGGCGTCGCGGCCGTCGTCGTCGGAGAGGTCGGCGATAACCTCGGCGCGATGCAGATCGACGCCGATTACGGCGTCGGCCTGTCCCTCGAGATGCGCGCTGACGGCGGCGCCGAGGCCGGACGCCGAGCCCGTCACGGCGACCGTGCCCATCGCGCTACTTCGTCGCGGTCGGCGCGACTGCGCCCCCGACCGCGTGCGTGATCGGCAGCGGCGTCGCCGCGAGGAGGAACTCGTAGACGCCGTCGCGCGCGCAGTCGGCTGCCAGCTCGTCGAGCTGCCACAGCTGGCCCTGCACCAATCCCATGTCGCGCAGGTCGATCATGTGCACGGGCAGGAGTGCCGCCGGGTCCTCGCACGGCCACACCTCGAACACGAGCGTGTCGGTGGCGACCGCCGCCACACCTTTGTCGTGGAAGTACTCCAGTGCGCCGACACCGATGCCCGGCGACGGGTCGTTGAAGCGCACCTTGTCGCCGCGACGGAGCCACTCCATCTGGCCCGTGCGCACGAGCAGGATGTCGCCGGGTTCGACGGTGACGCCGGCTTGCCGCTCAGCCGACTCGAAGTCGTCGCCGGTGATCGCGTATCCCTCGTCGAAGTACTCGACGCCTTTCAACCGTGCGATGTCGGCGAGCACGCCACGGGTGACGATCGGGCCGAAGTGCTCGATGCCGAGCTTGGCCGCCCCGCCCTCCTCGGTGATCACCGTGTCGGGGATGTTGTTGTAGAGCAGCCCCTCGTACCCGGCGTGGGCGAGCGTGTCCCAGTGGGTTGCGGCCTGGATGCCGAGCTCCACCGCGTCGTCGCTGGTGGTGAAGTCGGCCGGGTCGCCCGTGAAGGCGCCGTTCACCATGATCATCTTGTGTTGTGGGTTGATCCGCCCCGGGATCACACCCGTCTGCGGGCCATCCCTGTTGTACGGGATCGACAGCAGGAAGCTCTCGCCCCGCCGCGCTGCGGCGACGCCCCGTTGCACCGCCTCGGGCGTGATCAGGTTGAGCGTCCCCCGCTGGTCATCCTCGCCCCACCGTCCCCAGTTCGAGACCTTCGCTGCCAGCGCCTTCAGCTCCTGCGGTAACGGCATCGGGCTTCAGCCTTCCTCGCTAGGACGGGGCGTACTGCTTGCGGAGCTCGTGCTTGAGGATCTTGCCGGTGGGGTTGCGGGGCAGGGTGTCGACGAGCTCGACCTGCTCCGGGATCTTCTGGGTCATGAGCCCGGCGTCCTTGCAGAAGGCGAACAGGTCCTCGAGGCTCGGTGGCGCGGTCGGGTCGGCCGCCACCACGATGGCCACGGCCCGCTCCCCCGAGGCCGGATCGGGCAGGCCGATCACGGCCACGTCGGCGATGCCCGGATGGGTGAACAGGAGGTCCTCGACCTCCTTGGCCGAGATCGTCTCGCCCTTGCGGAGGATGACGTCCTTCAGCCGGCCGGTGATGGTCACGTGACCCTCGGGCCCTTGGCGGCCGAGGTCGCCGGTGCGGAAGTAGCCCTCCTCGTCGAACGCGTCGGCATCGAGCGTCGAGTCGACGTAGCCGCGCATGAGCTGCGGGCCCTTCACCCGGATCTCGCCCTCGTCGCCCTGGGAGCCCACGGTGCCGTCGAGCTTCATGATCTTGATCTGCACGCCCGGGGTCGGCGCGCCCTCCGAGTTCGCCAGGTTCTCGTCGGTGTCGCGCACCGAACCCATGGACAGGATGGGGCACTCGGTGAGCCCGTAGCCGGACACGATGCCCACTCCGCCGATCTCGTTCTTGACGTCGTAGTGCAGTTGTGGCGGCTTCGGCGCCGCACCGCCCGGGAACGCCCGCACGCTCGTGAACAGCTTGGTGTCGGGGTGCTGGCGCTGGTACTCGAGGTACGCCATGTGGTGCGGGGTCACACTGCCGGCGAGCGTGATCGCGTGCCGATCGAGCTCCGGGATCGTGGTCGCGGGGTCGAACGCCTCGAACAGCACGGCGCGGCAGCCGGTCATGAGCGACGCGAACAGCCACGTGATGCCGCCGATGTGCGTGAACGGGAACACGAGCCCGGTGCTGTCGTCCTCGGTGAGCTCGAGCGCGACCGACATCCCGTACGCGGTCGCCATGATGGTGGTGTCGGTGTGCTGTGCGCCCTTCGGGTCGGCGGTGGTCCCCGACGTGTAGAAGATCCAGCGCACCTGCGCGGCGTCGGCGCTGGGGGGCGCGACGGGGAGAGCCGGAAGCGACGACGGGTCTCCGTCGGGGAGCTCGCGATCGACCCGGACCACGTGCAGCCCGGGCTGGCTCTCGCCGATCTCGTGCGCCATCGCGGCGTAGTCGAAACCTTTCCAGGTGCCCGGCACGATGAGGAACTTCGCACCGGTCTGGTTGGTGATGAACCCGACCTCGCGCTGGCGATAGATCGGCAACATCGGGTTCTGCACCGCGCCGAGCCGGGACAGTGCGCCCACGAGGACCAGCGACTCGATCCACGTCGGGAGCTGCCACGACACCGGCGTCCCCTCGCCGATCCCGAGCTCCTGCAATCCGGCGGCAGCGCGCTCGGCGGCGGCGCGGTAGTCCGCGAACGTGATCGAGCGCCCGTCCTCGTCGAGCGCGAGCACGGCGTCGGGGGTGGCCGCGGCGCGGCGCTCGATGAGCTCCCAGAGCGTCCTGGCGTCGTCGATCATCCCGCCGCTCACGCCGTGATCCCACCGTCCATCGA
>JAPSGP010000477.1 GCA_031177445.1 Acidimicrobiia bacterium | reverse complement strand
CACACGAGACGTTCGAGCACCTGCGCCGGACGCAGCCCGTGTACTGGCAGGACATGCCCGACGGCACCGGGTACTGGGCGGTCCTCAAGCACGCCGACGTCGTCCACGTGGCCCGGGAACCGGTCCTGTTCTCGGCGTCCGAGGGAGGCGTGGTCCTCGAGGACCTCGACCCCACCCAGCTGGCGATGATGCGCAACATGCTGCTGGCGATGGACCCGCCGCGGCACGTCGACTACCGGCGACCACTCGCCCCCAGCTTCAAGGCCAAGGTGATCGGCGGGCTCGAGGACCGGGTCCGGGCCATCTGCCGCGAGATCATGCAAGCCGCGGGCGAGAAGGGCGACGTCGAGTTCGTGCACGACGTCTGCGGTCGCCTGCCGTCACAGGTGATCGGCGAGCTGATGGGGCTGCCGCGTGCGGACTGGGCGCGCATCCATCGCTGGGCCGAGCGCAACACCAGCGGACAGGACGAGGAGCTCGGCGCGTACGAGCCTGCCGACGGCGACGGCGACAACCCGTCGGTGTCGATGGCGATGTACGCGATCGAGTTCGCCCGGCAACGACGGTCGCAGCCCCCGCGTGACGACCTGACCTCGTTGATCCTGGCCGCGGAGTTCGGTGGCGCCCCGATGTCGGACATCGACTTCGGCAGCTTCTTCGTCCAGCTGGTCACCGCCGGCAACGACACGACCAAGACGATGCTGTCCGCCGGATTGCTCGCCTTGCTCCAGCACCCGTCGCAGCTCGAACAGCTCAGGCGGGACCGCAGCCTGATCCCGGACGCGCTCGAGGAGATCCTGCGGTGGGCCAATCCGCTGCACTACTTCCGCCGCACCGCGACGGCCGACACGTCGATCCGTGACGTGCCGATTGCCGCCGGCCAGAAGCTCGCGATGGTCTACACCTCGGCCAATCGCGACGAGGACGTTTTCGACGATCCTCAACGCTTCGACATCCATCGCCGCCCGAATCCCCATCTCTCGTTCGGCATCGCCGAGCACTTCTGCCTCGGCGTGCACCTCGCTCGGCTCGAGGGCAAGGTCTTCCTCGAGGAGCTGCTCGACAGGTTCCCGTCGATCGAGCTCACCGGCGAGCCGCGCCGTACACGGTCCAACCTCAACAACGCGCTCAAGCAGCTGCCGGTCCGGCTGTGCCGCTGACCCAACCCGTGCCCGAAAGGCTGACGACATGACCACCGACACGCCCGTGCTCCACGACCCCGCGACGTACGACCGCGGCTTTCCGTACGAGCACTTCAAGGAGCTGCGCGACACCGACCCGGTCTCGCACCACGAGCACCCCCGATGGGAGCGCGGGTACTGGTCGATCACCCGGCATGCCGACGTCCAGCGGGTGTCGCGTGACGCCAACTTCAAGAACAGCCCCAACCCGTTCCTCGACGACGGAAACGCCAGTCCCGACGAGGAAGCCGGCATGAGCGAGCTGCTCATCAGCCTCGACGCACCCCTGCACTCGAAGCTGCGCAAGCTCATCAATCGGGGCTTCACGCCCAAACGGGTCGCCGACCTCTCGGACCGGGTCGAAGCGCGGGTACACGCGCTCATCGACGCGGTCGCCGACCGCGGCTCGTGCGATCTGGTCGACGACCTCGCGCTGTGGCTCCCGCTGCACGTCATCGCCGACCTCGTGGGGGTCCCCGAGGAGGACCGCAAGCAGGTCTTCGAGTGGACAGAGATCACCTTCGGCTTCGATCCCTCGTACACACCGCAGCAGCGCAGCGAGGCCGCGGCCAGCATGTACGGGTACGCCGACCAGCTGTGCGAGGAGCGCCGGCGCGAGCCCCGTGACGACCTCATGAGCGTGCTGCTCGCGGCCGAGGTCGACGGCGAGCAGCTCACCCAGATGCAGCTCGACCTCTTCTTCCTGCTGCTGCAGAACGCCGGCAGCGAGACCACCCGGAACCTCATCACCACCGGCACGCTGGCGCTCCTCGACCATCCCGCGGAGCTCGAACGGCTGCGCGCCGACCTGTCGCTGCTGCCCGTCGCCATCGAGGAGCTCCTTCGGTACGTGACGCCCGTGATGCAGTTCACGCGCACCGCGGTGACCGACACGGAGGTCGGCGGCACCGCGATCAGCCCCGGGGACCGAGTGGCGCTCTGGTACGCGTCGGCCAACCGCGACGAGCGCGCCTTCGACGACCCCGACGGCCTCGACATCACCCGGGAGCCGAACGACCATGTCGCCTTCGGCGCGGGTGGTCCGCACTTCTGCCTGGGGGCCAGCCTCGCCCGGCTGGAGGCCAAGATCATGTTCGAGGCCATCCTCACCCGGTTCGACGGCCTCGCCGTCGACGCCGACGTCGACACGCTTCCCCGGCTGTACTCGAACCTGATCGACGGCTTCTCGCGCGTCCCGGTGCGCTGGAATGCAGTCAAGGACGTCGCGTGAGGCGAGCGACCGCGGCGCAGGCGGCCGGAGCCGCGAAGGGGAACGCGAAGGCGGCGGCTTTGCCGACCGCCGGAGCAGGATCAGAAGCCTGCGCCGCAGCGAGCCGGG
>JAPSGP010000191.1 GCA_031177445.1 Acidimicrobiia bacterium | reverse complement strand
ATCAGCCTCCAGCGCGCTGCGTTCCTGGGCCTGCCGTTCTGGGGCTCCGACATCGGCGGCTACAGCAACTTCGGGGACCGGGAGGTGTTCGCCCGCTGGATCGAAGTCGGCGCCGCCAGCCCGCTCATGCGCTTCCACGGCAAGGGTGCCGACGCGCCGTGGGACATGCCGACCGAGCCCCGCTTCGACCAGGAGGTGCTCGACATCTACCGCACCTACGTCCAGCTCCACCATGCGCTGCAGCCCTACCTCGTACAGCTGTCGAAAAAAGCCCACCGCACCGGCGCGCCAGTCGCCCGCCCCCTCGTCTACAACTCCCCCGACGACCCCGCCGTCGCCGACCGGTGGGACGAATGGCTCCTCGGCGACGACCTGCTGGTCGCGCCTGTCTGGCAGACGGGCGCGCGCAGCCGCGCGGTGTATCTCCCGAAGGGCAGGTGGGTCGACTTCTGGAATCGCTCCGAGGTGCTGCGTGGCGCGCGCGAGATCACGGTCGACGTGCCGCTGGACCTCCTCCCGCTCTACGTGAAGCAGGGGTCGCCGCTGCTGCGGAACGAGAAGCTGCGCGCCGTCACTGCGTCGCTCTGACGACCCTCCGGTAGCCTGACGTGCGTGCCCGAGGTCGAGACGATCACCCCCACGCAGGCGCCCGAGCGCGTCACCACCGACGACGGCGACCACGATCGCTTCGCGCACTACTGCAAGAAGGACGACGTCGCCCGCGCCTACGTCACCGGTGAGGCCATCACCGCGCTGTGCGGGAAGAAGTGGGTACCGACGCGTGATCCCACGCGCTATCCCGTGTGCCCGACGTGCCAGGAGCTCAAAGCCGCCGGCTGGACGCTGAAGTAGGGGCGGTCTCCCGCCGCCTCAGATCGTCCAGGAGTAGCTCTCGTCCGGCCACGACACCACGCGCTGCTCGCGTAGTTCGTCCATCTCGCGCGCGTCGTAGCCGAGCCAAGCGAGGAGCTCCTGCGTGTGCTCGCCGACCATCGGCACCGGCCCGCGAATGCGTCCGGGCGTGTCGGAGAAGTCGATGAACGACCCGTACTGGCGCATGCGCCCGAGCACCGGCTGGTCGTACTCCGCCACGAGCCCGAGGCGCTCGTTGTCGGCGTCGAAGAACACGCGCTCGCCGGCCTTGGTGTCGACGGGCACCTCGTTCGGCACCGCGGCGTCGTCGAGCATGCGCGACCACGCGATCGCGGTGCGGGTCTTGAAGCGAAGCGCGAGCAGGGCCTCGAGCTCGTCACGGTGCTCGTGGCGCGCGGCCGCGTCTACGAACCGCGCGTCGTCGACGAGCTCGGGCACGCCCAACACGCCGCACAGCGCGACCCAGTGCTCCGGTTTCACCGCTGCGATCTGGAGGTACTCGTCCGACGTCTCGTAGAGGCGGTAGCAGGCGTCGAGCCCGTAGTGGCCGGCGTCGAGGCGGGGTCCGATCACCGGCTCGCCGTCGGCGAGGATGGCGCCCGAGGCCAGGATCGCGCCCCCGTCGAGCAGCGACGTCCACAGCTCCTGGCCTTCGCCGGTGCGTCGCTGGTGATACAGCGCGGCGAGCGACCCGACGACCGACAACATCGCGTTGGCGGTGTCGCACATGCCGAACCGGTAGTAGAGCGGCTTGTTCCCAGCGTGGACGGGGCCCTCCTCGTACTCGAGACCGGCGGTCGCCTGGAACAGCGGGTCGAGGCCGCCAAAGTGCGCGAGCGGGCCTTCGGCCCCGTAGGCGTAGGTGTTGCAGTAGACGACGTCGGGGTTCACCGCCTTGCAGTCGTCGTACGCGATGCCCAGACGCGCCGCCGTCCCCACGGTCATGTTGTGGTGCACGATGTCGGCCCGCTCGACCAGCTGTAGCGCGATCTCGTGGCCCCGCTCGCTCTTGAGGTCGAGCGCGATGTCGCGCTTGCCCCGCTGGCAACCCGAGAACGGCTGGTTGACGAAGCGCATCCCGTCGCCCGTGATCGGCTCGACCTTGATCACGTCGGCGCCGAGGTCGCCGATCACCATCGGGCCGAAGGGCCCCGCCAGGTACTGGCCGAAGTCGACGAGCACCACACCGTCGAGGGCGTACATCACTGCGCTCCCGTGAAGGACGCGAGCTGCTCGGCCGAGTAGCCCAGCGCACCGAAGATCTCCTCGTTGTGCTGGCCGGGCAACGGCCTCGGTCCCCGGATCGCTCCCGGGGTGCCGGCGAGGTGGATGGGCACGCCCACCTGGGTCGTGGTGCCGAGCTCCGGATCATCCAAGGTCGCGACCATGTCGTTGGCGACGAGTTGGCGGTGCGGCTGGCCCCCGTCGACGGTGAACTGCTCGCCGAAGCCGACGATCGGTTCGACCGCGTGGTTGTTGGCGCGGAACTCGTCGACGAGCGCGTCCCGCGACCATTCCTGGTACGCCTGGCGCCGCATCGGGGTGATCTGGGCACGCTCCTCGGCCGACAGCGTCGGATAGCGCATCGGGTCGGAGGCTTCGGGCACCCCCACGATCTCGTCCTGCGACTTGATCGGGGCGAGCCCGCTCATCACCGACGTGTGCACGTACTCGCCGCCTGCGACCTCGTAGATCATCTCCTGGTGCACCCCGGGCGGGTACGACTTCACCATCGTCCCGAAGAAGTCGGCTCGCGGGTGCTCGAGCCAGGTCCAGATCTGGGTCGTGTACAACAGCACACCCTGGAACAGCGACGTGCGCACGTGCTGGCCCCGCCCGGTCTCTTCGCGCGCGATCAGCGCTGCGAGGATCCCGGTGGGGACGAGGAACATCGCCGCCATGCTCGGCATCGGCAGGTGGAGGAAGACGGGCCCGAGTCGCCAGCCGGGCTGCTCCCACTGCTGGCCGCTGCTCGCCTGCACGAGCGCGTCGTAGCCGGGGCGCTGGGCGAGTCGGTGTCCTTCCGGGTAGGCCGGGCACGAGCAGTAGACGAGACGCGGGTTGCGGGAATGGATCGCGTCGAACCCGATCCCGAGCCGGTCGGTGACGCCGGGCCGGAAGGTCTCGACGAGCACGTCGGCGTCGTCGACCAGGCGCAGGAAAGCGTCGAGCCCCGCGGGCTGCTTGAGGTCGACGGTGACGGAGCGTCGGGAGCGGTTCCAGACCGCGTACCCGTCGTAGTCGCGGAAGGGGTCGCCGCCGGGCGGCTCGACCTTGATCACGTCGGCGCCCTGCTCGGCGAGGAGCAGCACGCCGAGGGCGCCCGCGATCCCCCACGACAGATCGAGGACCCGCACTCCGTCGAGTGCTCCCGCCATTCCCCCTCCTCGCTGATCACTGACGCCGGCGTCACCTTCACACCTGCGAGTGGCCGGCTGCAAGGTACCGCCCTGGACATCTCCTGAGCCGTACGTCACACTGGTGAACGCAGATTCGCGAACTCGGGGAGCCCGTCATGAACGTCGAGGACATGGTCTTCATCAGCGTCGACGACCACCTGGTCGAGCCGCCGGGCCTGTTCGAGGGGCGGCTGCCGACGAAGTACGCCGAGGCCGCGCCCCGGGTCGAGCGCACCGACGGCGGTGACGACGTCTGGGTGTTCGCAGGCCAGCAGATCCCGAACATCGGCCTGAACGCGGTGGCGGGCCGGCCGAAGGAGGAGTACGGGGTCAACCCCACGGCCTTCGACGAGATGCGGCCCGGGTGCTACGACGTGCACGAACGGGTGAAGGACATGAGCGCCGGTGGGGTGCTGGCGTGCATGTGCTTCCCGTCGTTCCCGTCGTTCTCGGGCCGACTGTTCATGGCCGCCGACGACCGTGACCTCTCGCTCGCCGTGCTCCAGGCCTACAACGACTGGCACATCGACGAATGGTGCGGCAGCCATCCCGGCCGCTTCATCCCGATGGCGCTGCCGGTGCTGTGGGACCCCGAGCTGTGCGCGTCCGAGATTCGCCGGGTCGCCAAGAAGGGGTGTCACTCGCTCACGTTCACGGAGAACCCTGCCGCTCTCGGCCTGCCGAGCTTCCACGACGCGCACTGGGACCCGATGTGGAAGGCGCTCGTCGACGAGGGCACGGTGATGAACATCCACCTCGGGTCGTCGGGTCAGCTCGCGGTCACCGCTCCCGACGCGCCCATCGACGTGATGATCACGCTCCAGCCGATGAACATCTGCATGGCGGCGGCCGACCTGGTGTGGTCGCGGGTGTTCAAGGAGTACCCCGACCTGCGGGTCGCGCTGTCCGAGGGAGGGACCGGCTGGATCCCCTATTTCCTCGACCGCCTCGACCGCACCTACGAGATGCACCACCTCTGGACCGGCCAGGACTTCCACGACCAGAAGCCGTCCGACATCTTCCGCCAGCACCTCCTCACCTGTTTCATCGCCGACCCGATCGGCCTGGCGATGCGCGAGCTCATCGGTGTCGAGAACATCTGCTGGGAGCAGGACTATCCGCACTCCGACTCCTCGTGGCCGCGTGCGCCGGAAGAGCTGGCGCTGATGGCGGAGAAGTACGACGTCCCCGACACCGACCTCGACAAGATCACCCACGAGAACGCGATGCGCTGGTACCGGTTCAACCCATTCTCGGTGCGGCCGAAGGAACAGAGCACGGTGGGGGCGCTGCGGGCCGAGGTCGAGGGCCACGACGTGTCCATCCGATCGATGGAGAAGGGCCGGCACCAGAGCGAGCCGCTGATCTCGCTCGGCGAGCTGGCGGAGAAGGCCAACGCGTGAGCGCGAGACGGGCGGCCGAGGAGGCCGCGGCGGAAGCCCCGGTCAGCCCGCGAGAGCAACGCAAGCGGCAGCACCAGCACATCAGCCGCATGCACCTGCTCGACGCCGCCGAGGAGGCGTTCGCCCGCAAAGGATTCCACGAGACGACGATCGCCGAGATCGCCGCGCTGGCGGAGTTCTCGGTGGGCGGCGTGTACGGGTTCTTCGCCGACAAGGACGACCTCTTCGTCCAGGTGTGCATGCGACGCGGCACCGAGTTCATGGACGGCATGCGCGCGGTGCTCGATGACGCGGGCACGCCGCGGCAGCGGTTGCACGCGCTGGCCGATTTCCAAGTGCGGTTCTTCCGCGAGCACGCCAACTTCGGGCGGCTCTTCCTGCGGGCGTCGGGCATCACGTTCGCCGCACTCGAGTCGAAGATCGACAAGGCGGTCGTCGACAACTACCTCGACGCGATGAACCTGCAGGCCAAGCTGTTCCGAGCGGGGCAAGACGCGGGCGAGCTGCGGCAGGGCGACCCGGAAGTCTTCGCCCTGCTCTTCAGCGGCATCATCGCCGCGTACCAGTCGAGCGACCCCGTGGTCGTCAGCGAAGCGCCGCCCGGCACGGAACGCATGCCACTCGACCAGCTCCACCAGATCCTCGACGGGACGTTCGGCGCTCCGTGATGCGTGTCTGACGCCCCATTCTTCGTCCTCAGGTACGCATGGATGGGCCTCGCGGACTGGGCCGTAGGTGAAGCACCGAGATCCCGCACTCGCGCGCCAGGCGCGCCGCGATGAGTGAGCGGTGGCACGCCTCGGGATCGCGTTCGACGCACACGAGCGCGGTCCGAGCGTCGTGCGGCATCGCCTCGACGATGGGAGCCAGATCGACACGATCGAGGATCTCCTGCGTGTAGCGCGCTCGATACTCGGGCGCGAGCTCGCGGCGCGAGCGCTTGCCGACGCCGAGCCTCGCATCCTCCCGGTACTGGAGCTGGCGCAGCTCGGTGGTGGGTGCGAGGTCGCGCCGATGCCAGTAGTCGATACCGGCGCCGGCGAGCGTGGCCTGGAGCCGACGCGCGTTCGCCCACGCGTACTCCGTGCCGCGGACGCCCCGGCGCTGGCGGACGTCGAGGATCAGGCGAACGTCCGCCTCGCGCAACGCAGCGAGAAACGCATCGACGGTGAAGCCGTAGACCCCGATGGTCGCGACTCGGGGTGCCGTCGCAGCCCGGCTCATGAGCCGGAGGCGTCGGTCTCGTCCACGAGCAGTTCACCGGCGTGCTCGAAGGTGTTGCCCTCGACGACGACGTCGGTGCAGTCGCGCACCTCGACCGCGGTCACGCGCAGGGTCCTCGGGAACGTGGCCCGGTTGGCAGCGATCGTCACCCCCGCGCACCGGGCGAGGTAGAACGCGCCAGCGGGATGCTCCGCGTACAGCGCGTCGTCGACACGGAACCGATTGCGCCGGATCGTCAGCGGGCCGACGGTCTCTCCCTCGGGAGCGACCGCCCACACGAGA
>JAPSGP010000037.1 GCA_031177445.1 Acidimicrobiia bacterium | reverse complement strand
CGCAGGTCGAGCACCTCCTCGATCTGCCCTGGCGGAAGCACCCGCTCCCGCTCGACGAGCTCCCGTATGAGGACGTTCTCCTTTACCGAGCGCTTGCTGAGCTCTGCAGCAGCGGCGTAGCCGATCTGCGGAGCGAGGGCGGTTGCGAGCGCGGCCGACCGCTCAAGTCGTCGTCGCTCGGCCCCGTCCCCTCCACCCTTCGCGCTCAGCCCGGCCCCTCCGCCCTCCGAGCCGTTACCGAAACGCGCGCAGATCGTTGAGCGGGACGGGAATGCGCGTTGGGGGCGCATAGCTACTGGAGGGGTGGCCGAGGAGGATGAGCGCGTGGGGGAGCCAGGCTTCGGGGAGGTCGAGGGCGTCGCGGGCTTCCTCGGGGCAGAAGATGGGGGCGGCGACCCAGCAGGACGCGACGCCGGCGTCGGTCGCGGCGAGCATGAGGTTCTCGACAGCGGCGCCAAGTGAGAGGACGGCCATGCCCCACTCCGCGCGCTGGCGGCGCTCATCGGGGTAGCGGTCGAGCCCGTCCCAGGTGAGGCAGCCGAGCACGAGCGCCGGCGCCGAGGTGATCTTGGTGTGCGAGCCGGCGACGAGCTCGTCGATCTTGGCCGGGTCGAGGCCGTCGCCTTCGAGGTCGTTGCGCCACCGCGCCCCCATGCCGTGGGCGAGTCCCGCCTTCCCCTCTGCGGAGTCGACGACGACGAAGCGCCAGGGACGGGAGTGGTGCGGCGCCGGTGCCAGGCACGCCGCCTCGACGAGCTGGTCGAGCAGAGCTCGCGGCACGGGCTCGTCCTCGAACGCGCGGATCGACCGCCGCGCCGCGATGAACGCCGGAGCGGTGCTCACCGGAACAGGTCCTCGGACGGGTGGCGCACGAGCTCGCGGGTGGTGCCGTCGCGGAACCAGGCCGGATCGAGGCCGCGCACGATCGCGACGGGGATGCCGTCGGCCTTGCCCATGACGAGCTCGGCCGCGCTCGCGATCTCGTCGGCGACCGCGATCTCGCTCACCTGCAGCTCGCGCCCCAGGGCATCGACCTCGCCGCGCAGGTCGACGACACCGGCGATTCCTGCGACCCCGATCGCGACGTCGGCGAGGCCGATGCGCCATGCTCGTCCGAACGTGTCCGAGACGATCACGGCGACCTCGACGCCGCCGTGGGCTCGGATGCCGTCGCGGATCCTGCGGGCGGATCGGTCGGGATCGACGGGGAGGAGCGCGGCGAATCCGGCGGTGACGTTGGAGAGGTCGACGCCCGCGTTCGCGCACACGAATCCGTGACGGGTCTCGCTGATCAGGAGCTCGCCCCGCCGGCGCAGCACTCGGGTCGACTCCGACTCGACCAGTCGACGACGGGCATCGGTGTCGTCGGGATCGAGCTCGACCAACCGGCCCTCGGCCTTCGACACGATCTTCTGGGTCACGACGAGGCAGTCGCCGTCTACACAGGGGGTGCCCTGGTCGCGGCCCGCGGCGACGATCAGTTCGGCGAGCACGTCGCCGGTGCCGATCTCGGCGACGCCGTCGATCGGGATGATCGTGAGCGCGCGGGCCACGAGTGCGACGTGACTAGGCCACGGCGGCCAATGCGTGCCGGGCGAGGGCCGCCGCCACCCGCGCGTCGCGCATCACCGTGTCGGCCACCACCGCACGGACCCCGAGACCATCGACCTCGGACGCGCGCGCCGCGTCGCCGGCGTCGATGACCAGCGTCGAGCAGAACTCCCGGTACTCGCGGGCAACCCCGACGCATGACACCTCGATGCCGAGCGGCCCCATGAGCCGGTCGGCGGGACCCTTGATGGGCGCCCCGGCCACGATGGGACTCACCCCCACGACCCGGTCGCGGCGCCGCTCGAGCACCGCACGAACGCCCGGCACCGCGAGGATCGGGCCGATCGAGATCACCGGATTGCTCGGACAGATCAGGATCGTGTCGGCGTGCTCGAGCGAATCGAGCACTCCTGGTGAGGGCGCCGCCGTCTCGGCGCCCTCGAAGCGCACCGCGACCACCGGCGGCTCGGACCGGTCGCGGACGAACCACTCCTGCATGCGGACCTCACGGACGCGGCCGTCATCCTCGCGGGCGTCGATCCGCGTCGACACCGGCGAGTCGCTCATCGGCAACAGACGAGGACGCACCTTCCAGGCTTCGGTGATCTCCCGCGTGACCTGCGACAACGACACCCCGGCGCGGACTCGCTCCGTCCGGTACAGGTGCGTCGCCAGATCCCGGTCGCCCAACCGGAACCATGTCTCGGCGCCGTACCGTTCCAGCGCGTCGACGGCATGAAACGTCTCCCCTGCGAGCCCCCATCCCATTTCCGGGTTCTCGGCACCGGCCAGCGTGTAGGTGACCGTGTCGAGATCGGGGCAGACGAGCAGGCCGTGGAACCAGTCGTCGTCACCGGTGTTGCCGATGACCGTGACGTCCTCCGGTGCCACCACCTGGACGAGCCCGCGCAAGAACCGTGCCGCCCCGACGCCGCCCGCCAATGCAACCAGCACGCAACGGAGCGTACCGGGGCGTGAACGCCGCGCCTCCGTACCCGGCCAGAGGCAGGCATGCACGCCGGACGCGACACGACCCCCTTGCGGGGGCCGTGTCGCTGGGGGGGACTTGCGGTTGTAGGGGAGGGGCGTCAGGCGGCGCGGTTGACGAGCTTGCGGGCGCTGGTGGCGCCGGCTTCGACCGCCTGCTTCAGCTGCACCGGGACCGACTGCAGCTGCTCGACGACCGGCTCGACCCGCTCGCGCAGGTCGCCGAAGAGGGGCTCGACCCGGGCCACGAGGTCGGTGCGGGTGTCCTCGACTCGGCGGCGGAGGTCGCCGGCGAGATCCTCGAGCTTGCCCCGGCCGTCGTTGGCCGCGCCCTCGAGGAACGACTTCGCGCTCCGGGCCTGGGCCTCGACCTTGGCCTGCGCCTCCCGGCGGCGTACCTGAGCCTGCTGGAAGGCGATGACGCCCACGCCGACGCTGATGTAGGCGCCGTCCTGCAACGTCTTGCGCACGTCGATGTCCATCGATTCGGTGCTCCTTGCTCGCTGGGAGGGACCGGCCGCTGAGGGTCTGGTCCGCTCGGGTCGGTGGCGGCCGAGGATCGGGCGGCCCACGAAGTGGGTACCAGAGTATGACAAAGGATAAACATTTGCAAGCACTCGTGACCAGGGTCACGAGGGGCCCGGTTGTTAGGCTTTGGCAAGTCATGGCGACCCAACCGCCCGGGGGGCACGTGCTGGGAGCGGGCGCCGAGGCGAGGACCGATCCCGAGATCGCGCCGCCGATCGTGGCCGTCATGGTCACCCGGAACCCCGGGCCCTGGCTCGAGCCGGCGCTCCGATCGCTAGCCGACCAGGATTACCCGGCCCTCGAGGTGCTGGTGGTCGACGCCGGCTCGGCGGTGAACCCCAGCGATCGAGTGCTGGCGGTCCTGCCCGAAGCGGTGGTCCGCCACACGCCGCAGCCCGTCGGCTTCGCGGTCGCCGCCAACCAGGCGCTCCAGGCGGCCCCCGATGCGATGTTCCTCCTCCTCTGCCACGACGACGTCGAGCTCGACCCCAGCGCGGCGCGCCTCCTGCTCGAGGAGGCCTACCGGTCGAACGCGGGCATCGTCGGGCCCAAGCTGGTCGAGGCCGACGATCCCGAGGTGCTGCTCGAGGTCGGAAGGAGCATCGACCGTTTCGGCAACCCGCACACCGGGATCGAGCCGGGCGAGCTCGACCAGGAGCAGCACGATGCCGTCCGCGACGTCTTCTACGTGTCGAGCGCGGCGATGCTCGTGCGCGTCGATCTGTTCCGCGCGCTGGGAGGTTTCGACCCGGCGACTTTCCCCGGCTCCGAGGATCTCGACCTGTGCTGGCGGGCGCGGTTGGTCGGTGCACGCGTGCTCGTGGCGCCGGATGCACGGGTTCGCCATCGCGAGGCCGCTGCCGAACGCGCGGCCGTCGATGCCCCCGAAGCGATGGACGTGACCCGCAGCCGGATCCGGACCGTCCTCACCCTTTCGTCGCCGGCGGCGCTGCTCTGGGTCGTGCCCGTCGGGATCATCACCTCGTTCCTCGAAGCCATCTTCGTGCTCGTGACGTTCCGGCGACGACGAACCGGCGCCTTGGCGCTCGGCGCGTGGTGGTGGAACCTTCGACACTTCGGCGATCTCCGTCGACGTCGGCGTCGTGCCCGGCGCGCCAAGCGCATCGACGACGCCGAGCTGCGTGAGCTCCAAGTGCACTCGGGGCGGCTGACCGGGTTCGTCGCCCATCGAGTCGCCACCGAGGATCGGGTGCGGTCGCTCTCGGAGGCGGGGCGCTCGGCGGTCGCCACCGCGAGCATCGGCGCCCGGCAGCCGCTGGCGATCGGTGCCGCGCTGCTGGCGCTCGTCTACCTCGTCGGGTCGCGTGGCCTCATCGGGGGCACGGTCCCGTCCGTCGGGAGCTTCGCCCGCTGGCGCGGCATCGGGGACCTCCTGGCGACCTATACCTCCGGGTGGCGCTATACGGGGCTGGGGTCCACCGTCGCCGCGCCCCCGTTGTTCGTGATCATGTCCGGGATCAGCGGAGTCCTGTTCGGGTCCGAGGGTCTCGCACGAACCCTCGTCGTCGTCGCCGCAGTCCCCGTCGGCGCGTGGGGCGCGTTCCGGCTGGCACGGGCGGCGACCGGCGCGCCCTCGGCGGTCATGGCGGCGCTCGCGTACGCGATCAACCCCGTCGCCCGCAACGCCATCGCCGACGGCCAGCTCGGCCCGCTGGTGCTCTTCGCGCTGGTCCCGTTCCTCGTCGTCCGGCTCGTCCGTATCGCCACCCGAGCCGAGGGCGAGGGGCGAGACACGAACGTCGGTGGCTGGCGTGGCATCCTCGGACTGGTCGTGCTCACGGCGGTGGCGGCGGCCTGGTATCCGTTGGCGCCCCTCGCAGCCATGCTGGCGGCGGTGGCTGTCCTGCTCGCCGCGCCGTTCGTCGGCGGCTGGATCCTGGGCCTGCGGATGCTGTCGGCCGCCGTGCTCGCGGGCCTGCTGGGGTTCGTCCTCCTCTTTCCCTGGTCGGTCGGGTACCTCGACGCCGGCTCCGATCCTGGGGCGCTCGGCCTGGCGTTCCGACCCGTGTTGTCGGTCTCGGAGATCCTTCGCTTCGAGACCGGGCCCGCGGGGGCGGGCTGGGCGGGCTGGGGTCTGGTTGCGGCCGCCGCCTTGCCGCTGCTGCTGGGGCGAGGCGCGCGCCTGGCGTGGGCGACGCGGGCGTGGTTCCTCGTGCTGATCGGTTGGGGCCTGGTCTGGCTGCCGTCGCGCTTCGCCCCCGATACCTCGGTGCCGGCGCCGGAGGCGGCCCTGACGCTGTCGGCGTTGGGGCTCGCGCTCGCAGTCGGCCTCGGCGTCTCCACCTTCGTCGACGACGTGCGGAAGGTGCGGTTCGGCTTGGCGCAGTTGGCAGCGGCGATCGCGGCCGTCGGCATCGTGTTGCCCACGCTGAGCTTCGTGGCCGACGCCTCCGACGGCCGCTGGGCCGCGCCCAAAGAGGGATGGCCCGACGCGCTCGAGTTCCTCGAAACGGAGCAGTCGGCGGGCCAGTTCCGGGTCCTGTGGGTGGCCGACCCTTCGGTCCTGCCGCTCGACCCCGTCGTGCTCGACGAAGGCGCCGGGTACGTCCTCACGCGCAACGGCCCAGGCGACGCGCGCGGGCTGTGGCGGGCGCCGGAGCGCAGCGCCGACGAGCTCGTCGGCGAAGCCATCGAGCTCGCGTCGAGCGGGCGCACGCAGCGCCTCGGACACCTGCTCGCGCCCATGGGGGTTCGATACCTCGCGATCCCGCTCCGCGTCGGGCCCGACACCGGGCCCCGCGTGCTTCCGGAAGGTGGGGTGCGCGGCGCGCTGACAATCCAGACCGATCTGGCCCGGCTCGAGGCGCCGACCGGTCTGGAGCTCTACGAGAACACCGCCTGGATCCCGGCCGCCGGCGTCGTACCGGAGACGTTGGTGGACGAGGTCCCGCTCGACTCCGACAACCCGTCGATCGCGGCGCTGGGCGCGAACCTCGCGCCGGTCTCCCCGCTGGCGCGCCCTACGACGGGCAGCCCGCGCGCCGGCCCCGGCACCGTCCTGTGGAGCGAGGCGTTCGACGATGACTGGAAGGCGACCGCGAGCGGGCGCACCCTCGAGCACGTGAAGCCGTTCGGCTGGGAGAACGGGTACGAGCTTCCCGACCGCAGCTCGGTTTCGATTCGCTACGACGGTCAGCTGCAGCGCTTCGGGGAGATCGCGATCCAAGTGGGGCTGTGGGCGATCGTCGCGGTCGTCTGGTGGCGGGTTCGACGGCGCCCGCTCCGGGAGCAGGCGTCGTGACCGAGGGATTCCCGGCACCGCGCCGCCCCCGCCGTTCCGTCCGCGGCGAACGGCGCGCTGTTCGGCGCATCCCGATCGTGATCCTGGTCGTCGGTTGCCTGGTGGCCGCGGCCGTTCTCGAGAGCAGCCGCCACGACCGCGCGCCCGCTCAGCGTCCGACCATCGCCGCGGGAACTGAGGTCCCCACAAGCGACGACGTGTCGGTGACGTGGTACTGCGCCGAAGGGACCGCGCAGGGCGACGGGCGCGCCAACGGGACCGTCGTCATCGCCAATGTCGGGGCATCGGAAGCACGGGCGACGATGACGGTCATGCCCGGCCGCGAGGAGGAGACGCGGTCGCGCACGGTCACGGTGGACGAGGGCGAGCAGGTGCGTGTGCCGGTGACCGACATCGCGGAGACCGCGGAGATCGTCGATCCCGCGGGGGTGTTGTTCGGCCCCGGGGTCATGGTGGAGGTCTTCGGTGGGCGCTCGATCGTCGAGCACGTCATCGAAGGAGAGGAGGACTACGCGATCGGTCCGTGCACGCGCGATGCCCGCACCGAGTGGTACTTCGCCGCCGGGACCACCGAGCGGGGAGCGCAGCAGCACCTGGCCCTGTTCAACCCGTTCGCCGGCGATGCGATCGTCGACGTCACCTTTCTCAGCGAGGAGGGGCTCGAGAGCCCCGCCGACCTGCAGGCGCTCGTCGTTCCGCGACGGACCCGGGTCGTCGTGCCGGTGCACGAGTTCTCCCGGCGCCACGCCCGCGTCGCCACGCACGTCACCGTGGAGTCGGGCAACATCGTCGCCGAGCAGTCGAACGCCTTCACAACCGAGCACGCGACCCGCCGCGGCTTGACGCTCTCGCCGGGCGCGGCCCGTCCGGCGATGGAATGGATGTTCCCGAACGTCGTCGGGGGCGGCGCCGAGCAGACCGTGACCGTCGCCAACTTCGCACCGACCGAAACCGACGTCGAGATCGTCGTGCGCGGGAGCGAGAACGTCATCGACCCGGAGACCGTCACGGTCGCGGGACAGAGCGCGGCCGTCGTCGATCTGAGTGCACGCCTCGAATCGCTCGACCCGGTGAGCGTGCTGGTGCGATCGTTGCGGGCGACGCCGGTGATCGCCGAGCAGCTCGGGTGGTTCGACTCGTCCATCATCCAGGGCGTCGCAACCGTGCTCGGAAGCCCGGAGGCGTCGCCCCGCTGGGTGTTCGCACTCGGTCGGCTCGAGCCGGAGAGCAACTGCGAGGTCACGGTGTTCAATCCCGGCCGCACTCCAACCCGGGTCCGGCTCGTCACCTACGGCGGTGGACGACGCACGGTCGTGGAGGAAGAACGGGTCGACGGCGTTCGGCCGGTCACCTTCAACCTCGCGACCCTCGAGGTCGAGCCCGACCAGGTCGTCGTGATCGACGCCGACACCCCCGTGGCCGCAGCAAGGCTCACGAGCGGTCCCGAGGGACGCTCGCTCGCCGCCGGCGCGCTCGACGACACGAGGTAGCTCGGCGTGGCGGCACGCATCGCGATCGCCGTGGCGCTCGTCGGCGTGGCGGTGTTCGTCGCGTGGCGTCTCGAGCGTCGCCGCCCCTCGCCACCGCCGCGCGACGTCTATCCCGTGCCCCGCCAGCTCGCGCGCGCCGACTTCCCCCGCGCCGACACGCCCTGGCTGGTCGCCCTGTTCTCCTCGACGACCTGCGACTCCTGCGAAGGCCTGCCCGCCAAGCTCGCCGTGCTCGAGACCGCGCACGTCGCCACCTGCGAGGTCGAGTACCACGAGCAGCCCGAGCTGCACGATCGGTACAAGATCTCCGGCATCCCCACGACCGTCGTCGCCGATGCCGACGGCGTCGTCCGCGCCGCGTTCGTCGGCGCCTTCACCGCCACCGACCTCTGGGCCGCCGTCGCCGAAGCCCGCAACCCCGGCAGCACCCCCGAACCCGAGCTCGGCCATCTCGACTAAGGGGGCCGGGGCCGGCGTACGCGGCAGCGTTGCGTGGAGGGTGGAGGTGACGGGGCCGAGCGACGACGACTTGAGCAAGCGAGAAACGTGCCTGACGGGCACGTTTCGAGCAATGCGAACTGGAGGAGGAGCCGGCCCCGTCACCTCCACCCGTGCGGAGGGTCGGAACACTCAGTCGCGAACTGGTTCAGGCTCGGGGTGAGGTTCGCGCTCGCCGTCGGGCTCGGGGCCCGAGCCGGAGGCGGCGCCGATGCGGTCGTCGACGTCGCTCAGCGAGTCGCCTTCGGGCGGCGGCTCGACTTCGACCTCGAGCCCCTCGGCGGTCGTGGTCTTGCGGGGGCCGCCGGCCTTGCGTCCCATCGCCTCGTCGACGAGCCGAGCCACCTCGACGCCGTCGAGCGTCTCGCGCTCGAGCAGGGCGCGGGCGACGGCTTCGAGCCCCGGGCGGTGCTCGGTGAGGACGCGCTCGGCGCGGTCCTCCTCTTCCCTCAGGATTCGCTCGACCTCTTCGTCGATGACGCGGGCGGTCTCGTCGGAGTAGTCGCGAGTGTGGACGAGATCCTCGCCGAGGAACACCGCGCCTTGTGAGCCCCACGCCATCGGGCCGATGCGATCGGACATTCCCCACTCGCGGACCATCTTGCGGGCGAGCTCGGTGCAGCCAACGAGGTCGTTCTGCGCCCCGGTCGACAGGTGGCCGTACACGATCTGCTCCGACACCCGCCCGCCCAGGCGGACGACCAGCGAGTCGGCGATGTACTCCTTCTTGTAGATGTGGCGTTCCTCGAGCGGGAGCTGCTGTGTGGTGCCGAGCGCCATCCCGGTGGGAAGGATCGTTACCTTGTGCACCGGGTCGGCGTGCTCCAGCACGTAGCCGAGGACGGCGTGGCCGCCCTCGTGGTACGCCACAACCTCCTTCTCCTCTTCCGTGAGCGCCATCGACTCACGCTTGAGCCCCATGAGCACGCGGTCGCGGGCGGCATCGAAATCCTGTGCATGGACCTGTTCCTGGGCGCGCCGCACCGCGAAGAGTGCGGCCTCGTTCACGAGGTTGGCGAGGTCCGCGCCGCTCATGCCCGGCGTGCCGCGAGCGAGCACGTTCACGTCGACGTCGGCGGCGATCTTCTTGTCGCGGAAGTGCACCTTCAGGATCGCAATCCGCTCGTCCTGGGTCGGCAGCGGCACCATCACCTGGCGGTCGAAACGACCCGGCCGCAGGAGCGCGGGGTCGAGGATGTCGGGCCGGTTGGTGGCGGCCATCATCACGATGCCCTCGGTCGCCTCGAAGCCGTCCATCTCGGCGAGCATCTGGTTGAGGGTCTGCTCGCGCTCGTCGTGCCCGCCGCCGAGCCCGGCACCCCGCTTACGCCCGATCGAGTCGATCTCGTCGACGAAGATGATCGCCGGAGCCTGCTTCCGGGCGGTCTGGAACAGGTCGCGGACCCGCGCCGCGCCTACGCCGACGAACATCTCCATGAAGTCGGACCCGGTCACGGAGACGAACGGCACGCCCGCCTCGCCCGCCACCGCCCTCGCGATCAGGGTCTTGCCCGTCCCGGGGGGACCGACCAGGAGCACGCCCTTGGGGATCCGCGCGCCGATCTCCTTGAACTTGCCCGGGTTCTTCAGGAAGTCGACGACCTCGGCGATCTCCTGCTTCACCGGCCCGTAGCCGGCGACGTCGGAGAACGTCGTGCGCGGCTTCTCGGTGGAATAGACCTTGGCCCGGCTGCGGCCGATGTTCATCACCGCCCCCATCTGGCCCTGGGCTCGGCGGTTCATCCAGACGAGGAGCCCGATGATGATCGCCAGGGGCAGCAGCCAGATGAGCAGCTCGCCCAGGATGTTCGAGCCCTCCCGGACGTACTTGAGGTCGACGCCCTTCTCCTCCAGCTGCTGGACCGCGGTCTCCTGGAAGTCGTTGTTGGGGCCCGAGCTCTTGAACTCGGTGTTGCCGTTCTGGGGCTCCTTGAACTCGCCGGAGATGTTGCCGTTCGAGGGGTCGAACTCGACGCTCCGGACCTTGTCCTCGTCGACCGCGGTGAGGAACTCGGTGTAGGTGATGTCGGTGCTCTTCTGGGTCTCGCGGCCGAAGTTGAAGAAGAAGAGGGCGCCGACGAGCAGCGCCCCCACGACCGCCCAGAACACCCAGCGGGTCGGCGACTGCTGGACCGGCGGGGTGGGGCGCGGGGGCCGACCGGGCGGAAGATCAGGCGGTCGGCGGCTCATCGATGGGTTCCCTTCTGGAACACGCTCGTTTCGGATCACCATCGTACGGCGGTCGAAGGGGGCGTTTGGATCGCCGGACCGGCGCTCGACACTTTCTGCTTGACCCCGTGGGGGCGCAGGTGTAGGTTCACGGTGTCCTCCGAAGGGGCGGGCCGCAAGGTCAGTCACTTCGGAGGGCATTTCTTTTCCCCCTCGGTTGCACCCGCGCGGTGCCCGGTCAACGCCTTGGCGCTCCAGTACTTTCCGGCCATGGTGGCGACATGACCGGCGCGGCATGACCGGCGCCGGCAGCGCCTGGACCGTCCCGAGCCGTCCCCGCGCAGCGGTGCGCTGGGGCCTCCCCGACGTCGCGTTGGCCTGGTTTGCCGGGCTGGTCGCGTCGATAGTCGCCGCCGCAGTGGTGATCGCGATCGGCGACGTTCCCTCCGACGACGCCACCGATGACGTCGGCGTGCTGCTGGGGTCGGTGGTGGGCCAAGGCGTGGGGATCGTCGGCGCCCTCTGGGTGGTGTCCCGCTGGAAGGGGCTCGCATCCCTGCGACGCGACTTCGGGCTCGTCGTGCGCGCCCGCAACTGGGGATGGATGGCCGCCGGCGTGGGGCTCCAGATCGCCTCGACGCTGGTGTTGCTGCCGCTCGCCGAGCTGCACGGCCGGGAGGAGGCCCAGGAGGTCGTCGAGCAGTTCGAGGACGCCCAGGGCTTCCAGGTGCTGCTCTTCGCCCTCGTCGTGGTGATCGTCGCGCCGATCTCGGAGGAGCTGCTGTTCCGGGGCGCGCTGCTGCGGGCGTTGCAGCGGAAGACGACTCCGGCGTGGGCGGTGTTCGGGTCGGCGCTGATCTTCGCGCTGGTGCACCCGATCGCGAGCCCGACCATCGGCTCGGTGATGGCGGTGCCGGCGCTGCTCGCGCTCGGCGTCTTCTCGGCCGGGCTGGCGGTTCGAACCGGCAACCTCTCGGCCTCGATCTTGCTCCACGCCGGCTTCAACCTGTTGACGGCGGTCGTGGTGAGCGCGAGCGGGTGAGCTGCACGGTTTGCGACGACGGCCGGATCCGAGTGGTCACTCCTAGGCTGAACCGACCGTGCGCGACATGAGTGTGGTGACCGAAACGTCGGCGAGCGGCTCGCCCGTCTCCGAGCCCGAGCCCATGGCACCCCCCGGTTCGGCCGATCGTCGCCCGTGGTGGGACCGGCTCGAGACCTGGCTCGCGATCGCGGTTGCGGCCGCCTGCTGTCTCTTCGTGCTCTTCCAGCTGTATCCGCACCTCATGCTGCGCAACACCATCCCGGCAGGCGGTGACACCGGTGCACACGTCTGGTGGCCGGCGTACCTGCGTGATCACCTGATCCCGCAGGGGCGGATCGCGGGATGGTCGCCCGACTGGTATGCGGGGTTCCCGGCCGGGCAGTTCTATTTCCCGCTCCCGGCGCTCTCGATCGTCGCGCTCGACGTGCTCCTGCCCTACAACGTCGGGTTCAAGATCGTCACCGCGGCCGGTGCGATCGTGCTTCCCGCGGCGGCGTACCTCTTCGGGCGCAACCTGCGGTTTCCCGGCCCGGCGCCGGCGTTGTTCTCGGTCGGCGCGGTGATCTTCCTCTTCTTCAAAGGCAACCCGGGTACCGGTCCTGACGACACGCTGATCGCCGGCAACCACCACATCATGGGTGGGAACCTCGCCAGCACCGCCGCGGGCGAGTTCTCCTTCACGTTCGCGCTGGCGCTCGCGCTGCTGTTCCTGGCCTCACTCGCGTACGCGCTCGACCATCAGCGCTGGCTGTGGTTCCCGGCGGTGCTGCTGGGTGCAACCGTCACGAGCCATCTCGTGGTCGCGGTCTTCGCCGTCGGCGCCGCCGGCGTCATCTGGCTGTTTCATCGCCCGCTGCGCAACCTCGCGCCGACAGCCGCCATCGGCATCGTCGGGGGACTGCTCACCGCGGTGTGGACGATCCCGCTCCTCGCGACGCTCTCGTATACGACCGACATGGGGTACGAGCCCATCAGCGACTTCGTCGACTACATGTTCCCGTGGTACCCGGCGTACGCGGCCTGGATGGTGCCACTGATCCTGGTGGCGATCGTCGTCGGCGTGATCCGGCGCCGGCGGTCGACCCTCGAGCTCGTCGCCATCGTCACCCTCGCCGGGCTCGCGTTCCGCTTCTGGGACAGCGTCACCGACAGTCCCGTGTGGAATCTCCGCCTCCTGCCGTTCTGGTACCTCGGTCTCGTGCTGCTCGCGATGGTCGGGGCCGCCGAAGTGGTGCGCGCCGTCGCGCTCGTCGCGGCGCGCGCCGCGCCCGACGCGTGGTACCGACCACTGCTGCCCGCGGCCGCGCCCGCGGAGCCTGCCGCGCCTGCCGAGCCCGATGAGCCCGCCCCGCCCTCCACGCCCGCCGATGAGGCGACGTCGCCGGAACCTGTTCGCACGGAAGTCGACCGCGCGCATCCGATGGTCCGCACCGTGACGGTTGCGGTGCTCGTCGCCGCGATCACCATGTTCGCGCTGTGGCGCACCCACCAGACGCGCGACTTCCTCAGCTACTGGGTCAAGTGGAACTTCACCGGATACGAGAACGTCCAGGACCCGAGCTCCGGGCTCACGAAGGCCTTCCCCGAGCTCGACGCGCTCATGCAGACGCTCGACGAGCTCCCGCCGGGGCGGGCGCTCTGGGAGCCGAATTCGGGGATCGGGAGCTACGGCACGCCGCTCGCGCTCATGATGATCCCGTACTTCACCGACGGGCGGGTCACGTCGATGGAGGGTCTGTACTACGAGTCGTCGGCGACCACGCCCTATCACTTCATGGCGGTGGCGACGTTGAGCGCGCCCGGGAACGCGAGCAACCCGCAACGCGGGCTGCCATACCGGACGATCGCCGAGTTCGACGTCGGTGTGGAGTACCTGCGCCAGCTCGGGGTCCGGTACTACGTGGCCGAATCGGCGGCCGCGAAGCAGGCGGCAGAGGCGTCGCCGGGACTGACCGAGATCGCCCGGGCGCCCGACCTCGACGGGCAGACCCCGATCGGCTGGACGGTCTATCGCGTCAAGGGCTCGCGGCTGGTCGAAGGGCTCCCGTACGAGCCGATCGTGGTCCCCGGGGTCGGCACGGGGGGCTGGCAGGACGAGGTCGCGGTGCCGTGGTGGGATGCGCCGGCGACGACCCCCGCCGACGCCCGGCGCCTCGACATCCTCGGCCGTCCGCTCGTCGCCGATGGCCCCCCCGAGTGGAAGCGGGCGCGACCGCCGGGTGTCTCGAACGCCGACGCACCGGATCCGTCCCTGCCGGCGAACAACACCCTGCCCCTCGAGGACTTGCCACGCGTCGCGGTGTCCAACGTGCGTGTGACCGACGATTCGGTGTCGTTCCGCGTGTCGCGCACCGGCGTCCCGGTGCTCGTGAAGATGTCGTACTTCCCGAACTGGACGGTCAGCGGCGCAGACGGGCCGTATCGCGCCACGCCGAACTTCATGGTCGTCGTCCCCACGAGTAGGGACGTGCGACTCGATTACGCGACCACCACACCCGAACTGCTGGGCCGATTCGGCACGGTGCTCGGCATCATCGGCGTCGCGGCACTCGCACTCTGGCCGTGGTGGAAGAAGCGCCGAGCCGCACGGTCGCAGGACACGCCGGATGACCTGCACGATCGCGGCGCCGATGCGAAAGCTGGCTATCCTCCGCCCGGTGAGTGACGACCCCCTCGCAAAGATCTTCAAGGCCTACGACATCCGCGGCGTCTACCCGGACGAGCTCGACGAGGACCTCGCCCGCCGCATCGGCAACGCATTCGTCGCGTTCACGGGCGCGGCGACGATTCTCGTAGGGCGCGACATGCGACCTTCGTCCGTGCCGCCGGCGAGCGTGGCGCCCTCGGC
>JAPSGP010000190.1 GCA_031177445.1 Acidimicrobiia bacterium | reverse complement strand
ACGTCGCGGAAGTACTGGCGCAGCGGCGTGCTGCCGGGGATGATCACCAGCCACGGCTGCTGCTTGGGACCGCCACCGGCTTCGGGGACCGCGGCTTCGGCCCGCTCCTTCTCCGTCATCGGGCTTGTCATCGGGAGCCCACCCCCTGGGCCCGGCCGGTGCGCCGTCGCAGCCACCGGCGAGGTGCGCGCGCCGCCCGCACGATGCGCGAGCCGAGGCGCCACGACAGCGACCGCTCCATGGCGGCGACGCGGGCCTCGAGCCGCCGGATCTGCTCGCGGGCCGACGCCAGGTCGAGCGACGCGTTGGCGACGGTCGAGCGCCGTGACGGCGCCTGCCGGAGCGCGGGGCGCAGCGACTGCTTGGCCAGCCCGCGGTCGATCATCCACTCGACCTCGTCGGGCGGCACCGCCCCTGCCTCGACCGCCTCGCGGTAATACGACATCCAGAGCTCACCGAGCGGGTTCTCGTCGTTCTTCCATGGCTGGGTGGGAACGATCGTGTAGTGGAGCAGCTTGGTCGCGTTCGGGTCGAAGCGCTCCAGGTCGTTCCACTCGGGCGCGATCGTGTTGGCGACCTCGTCGGGATCGACGATGCACAGGTCGGACATGAGCTCCTCGTACGTGTAACGGCCTTCGTCGAGACCTCCAACGATCTCGTCGACGTCCCACTGGAGCCGCGAGCAGTCGAGCAGCATCACCGCCGCGCTCCGGGCGCCGAGGTACTTGCCGCCATACTGGTCCCATGTTTCCGGATGCTCGGGCGTGCTGCAGAGGATCTTCCTCGACCCGAACGACAGGTCGGCGAGCTCGGCGATGTCGCCGAACACGAGCATGTCGGCGTCGAGGTACAGGGCACGCCCGCGGAACCCGCAGAGCTCGGGGATCATGAACCGGCAGTAAGAGAACCTCGTGCGGGGGCGATTGGCCGGATCCCGCGGCATGCGATGCGGGAAATCCAGCATCGGTGTGAACTCGACCGGGATGCTGGCGTGCTTCCGGATCGAGTACTCGAGGACGCGGTGGGCGACGATCTGCGTGTCGTCGGTGCCGACGAAGATCCGCAGGGGCTCGACCAGCGGCTGGTAATCGAGGCCGCGCTCGTCGACGATCGTCCGCAGGCGCTCGAACTGGAGATCGAACGCCGGCGCGCCGTTGGCGAGCAGCGTGGAGCCCTCGAGCTCACGGAAGCTGGGTGCGTAGCTTCGGCCGCCGTCGACCCCCAGCGAGCGCACCGTCTTGACGCCCATCACCGCGAGGATCTGGAGCACGGCCTCGGAGGAGAACCCTCTCGACCCGATGACGGGCGAGCGGCCCTCGCGCCGCCCGCCGGCGAGGTTGTACCAGACGAGCCGCCCACGTTCGTCGAGCTTGCGGAGCACGGGATAGTCGTCGAAGTAGTCGTCGAGCCGGCGATCGGACTCGGTGCTCTCGACGTGCGGGTACAGGGGCATGAGCAGCCAGTCGCAGTTGCCCGCGAGCGCGTCGGCACAGTCGCCGACGACGTCGATGTCGATGATGTGCGCGACGTCGACGTCGAGCTCCCGTACGACGTGGTTCAGCGAGATCGTGTTGTACTGCGCGAGGTCGAACTGCGCGCGACGCTCGAACGTCGGGCCCTTGCCCAGCACGAGCCACGGCTTCTGCGGAAAGGGGGAGGCGCCGATCCAGTCGCCGAGCTCGATCACGATTCGGTGCTCATCGGCAGGCGCATCAGATGCCGCTCTTGACGAGATCGTGCAAGCGCACCAGCCCGACACAGCGGTCGAGCTCGTCGACCGCCGGCAGGACGCTGATCTGGGACGGACGATTCTCCATGATCTGCATCGCGTCGAAGGCGAGCAGATCGGCCGGCACCGTGACCGGCTCCGCAGTCATGCAGTCGGCGGCGGTGAGCCCGCGGAGCCGGTCGGGCTCGATCTGCTGGACCGTGCGACGGAGGTCGCCGTCGGTGATGATGCCGAGCAGGCGGCCCTCGTCGTCCTCGACGGTCACGGCGCCGAGCCCGCCCCTGGTGATCGCGGCGACGACGTCGAACCAGGCCGCATCGCTGCGCACCACCGGTCGCTCGGCTCCCCCGTGCATGACGTCGGAGACCTTGAGCGTGAGGCGCTTCCCCAAGCGGCCCGACGGATGGTTCAGGGCGAACCGCTCGGGGGTGATGTCCTTCTCGTGCATGACCGCCATGGCGAGCGCGTCGCCCAGGGCCAGCGCGACCGAGGTGGTCGAGGTGGGGGCGAGGTTGAGCGGCCCCGCCTCGCGCTCGGCGTGAGCGTCGAGGACCACGTCGGCGCGGCGAGCGAGGGTGGACCGTGTGTTGCCGACGACGGCGATGATGGGCACCTTGCGCTCTTCGAGGTACGGCAGGAGGACGAGCACCTCGTCGGTCTCGCCGCTGTTCGTCACGAGGATTGCGACGTCCTCGGCGTTGACGATCCCGAGCCCGCCGTGGAGGGCGTCGGAGGGATGCAGCGCGACGGCCGCGGTGCCCGTGCTCGTGAGCGTGGCCGAGACCTTGCGGCCGATGATGCCCGAGGAGCCCGCACCCGAGATGACGACCTTGCCCTGGCAGCCGGCGACGAGCTCGACCGCCTTGCGGAATGCGGCAGGGTCCAGACGGTCGGCTGCCTTCACGATCGCCTCGGCCTGGAGCTTCATGAGCTCGGCCGCCTGCAACTGGTCCTGGTCCACCGCCTCGTCCTTTGCCGCGAGAGGCTACCGCTCACGGCTCGCTGTTCATGGGTTCCCGACGTGACTCGGTGGGGCCGCGGGCTGCGCTCCGGCGGGGCTGCGCGAACCCCGCCCGCCGGTCGGGTGCGGCATTCTAACGGCGCCCCGGGGCCTGCGACCATTTCCTCCGCTTGACCGGTACGCACGGCGACGGCGATGGTTGGCAAACTGGAGCTTCGGTTGGAGAGGGCAGATCGGCAGCGTGAGATCGCCCGTCGGGTCGGTCGCGGGTCGTCCTGCGGGTCGGTCGTTGTGATCGGCGAGGTCAGGTGAATGGTGGTGGCATCGTTCTTCGACGAGGACGTGCTCGAGTCGCTGGTCGTGGACGACTTCCGGGCGCGCCGGCCCTTTCCCTGGCACAACTTCTCCGCGGTGCTCACGCCGTTGGCGTTCGACAGCCTGCTCGCCGACTTCCCACCCCGCGCCCTCTTCGAATGGCGTGAGGGGTACAGCGGGCAGCACTACGACCGTCCCCACAACCGCTGGTACCTCGAGTACCAGCCGGACCAGCCGTCGGCACCGGGATCGGTGCAGAAGGCCGACCTTCCGGAGGTGTGGCAGCGCTTCATCGACGAGATCGAGACCAACGGGCGCTACCGCGAGCTCATGACCGAATGGCTCGACCTCGACGACTGCACCGTGCGGATGACGTGGCACCTCGGAGTGACCGGCTCCGAGGTGAGCCCGCACATCGATTCCGACAACAAAGTCGGAACGCACATCTTCTACTTCAACACGCTCGCCGATTGGGAGCCGACCTGGGGCGGGAACCTCCTCGTGCTCGACGGAGTGCCACAGGTCGGGCGGAACCTCGAGTTCGACGACTTCGCGTCGTCGACGGAGATCCAGACGCTCGGCAATCGCAGCTTCCTGTTCAAGAACAACCGCCCGGCGTGGCACGGTGTCCCGCCGCTGACGTGCCCCGACGGCCACTACCGCAGGCTCTTCAACGTGGTCTACGAGCGAACCTGGACGCCGGTACCGCGCAAGCCGTTGGTGAAGCGACTGCGGAAGCGGCTGGTGAAGCAGCTGCACGGCTGATGCCGCGCGGGGCGGACGAGCGCGTGCTGGCGACGATCGTCATCCCGACGCACGACCGCCCCGCCCTCGCCAACCGGGCGATCCGGAGCGCGCTGAGTCAGACCGTGTCGAACATCGAGGTCGTCGTGGTCGACGACGGTTCGACGCCGCCGTTCGTTCCCGAGAGCGACGACGGTCGTGTGCGCGTCGTGCGTCGAGACAAGGCGGGCGGCGTGTCGGCCGCGCGCAACCGCGGGATCGCGGTCGCGAGAGGAAGCTGGATCACGTTCCTCGACGACGACGACGAGCTCTTGCCGGACATGATCGAACGATCGGTCGATGCGGCGAAGACGTCGACACTGCCGTCGCCGGTTGCGGTGTGGTCGCGGATGGAGATGCGCGCCGACGACGGGTCGATCGCTGGCTACTGCATGCCTCCGACGCTCGAACGTGGTGGGGAATACAACATCGCGGCCCGCGGGAACTTCCGGGCGCACAACACCCTCGTCATCCCCACCGCAGTCGTGCGGGAGATCGGCGGGTTCGACGAGCGCATGGTCGTGTTCCAAGCCGACGACTTCGGAGTCCGTCTCAACGCCGCTGCATCGCTGCTCGCCATCGACGACGTCCTGTACCGGATGCTCCATCACGACCAGCCGCGCCTCACGAAACGCTCGGCCGCGATCGCACACGACATGGAGCTGACCCTCCAACGCCACGCGCCAGCGTTTCGCCGTCATCGCCACGCCCATGCCCGGTACCTGTCGCGGCTCAGCATCTACCACCTGCGGGCCGGTCAATGGCGAAAGGCGGCGCGGTCAAGTCTCCATGCGCTCGTCCTCGACCCGCTCCACGGACGGGCCTGGTTCTACGCCGGCGCCGCGCTCGGCGGGCCCCGCGTCCTGGCGATCTTCCGCGGCGTGGGCCCCCGGCCCGACATCCCGTGGTACACGCTCACGAAGCGACGGATCCTCAAGTACTCGCGGCGGGTGCTCGACATTCCCCGACGCGAGGTGGCGAAGCCGCTGGCGCGCATGACGTGGGCGATGGTTCGGCGGAGGAGCCCGGGGTTCGCGACCGCGACCCCCCGCCGGGTGCTCCTGCTGTCGGTGTACCGGCAGCGCAACGCGGGCAGGCTGGCGCCGGCCGTCGACGAGGCTCGTTCGCATGGCTGGGACGTCCGCCTGTGGGCGTTGGACGCCGCCGACGCGCAGCTGGCATCCGCCACGGACGGTGCCGGGCCAGGCGCGAAGTTCCCGCTCCTGAACCAGCTCGTCGACGGTGAGGACCTCGAGCGCTTCGACTGGGTCGTCGTCAGCGACGACGACCTGGAGCTGTCCCCGGGAGCGCTCGGGCAACTGCTCGCGGTCGCAGAGGACGCGGGCCTGGACCTCATCCAGCCGGCGCACACCGAGCGCAGCCACCGCACGTTCCCCATCACCCTGCGCAAGCCGCTGGCCGTCGCCCGCCGGACGTCGTTCGTGGAGATCGGACCGCTGTTCGCGGTGCGGCAGCCGTGGCTCCGACGGGTGGTGCCGTTCCCGCCGCGTCACGACATGGGCTGGGGCCTCGAGCTCGAATGGTTCGACCTGGCTCGGGAGGGAGCGCGGCTCGGCATCGTCGACGCCACCGCAGTGCGGCATCTCGGTCCCGTCGGGCGGGGGTACCGCTGGCGCGACGAGCACGACCGCCTCCTCCGCGACGTCGAATCGCGCGGGCTCGTGTCGTTCCGCGACATCCAGCAGACGCTCGCCACGTGGCGGCCGTGGCAATCCGCCGCGCCGTGGCGCTGAGCTTCTCCAGACCCCGACGAACTTATACTGACGCTTCCGAAGTCGAGCTGTTTCCCCCGCGAGCTCGGTCGAGAGTCGAGGACGACGTGCGTTCACTGCTTTCCGGGGTCACGAAGGCGCAGGTCGAGACCGATCCGTTCCCGCACGTGGTCGTCCGAGGTGCGCTCGAAAAGGCGACCGCCGACCAGCTCCTTGCCGAGATCCCGCCGGTCGACGTGATCACCGGCGGAGCGCGCTACGGGTCGAACGAGTACTTCGACTACTCGGCGGGACAGTCGTTGCGCGACAACTCGCTCAGCCCGCTGTGGCGCGAGCTTCTCGAGGTCCATTCTTCTGCCTCGTTTGCGCGCGAGGCGTTCGACCTCTTCGACGAGCACCTTCCCGACGCGGTGCGCCGGATCGTCAATGGGGTGAACGGTCCTCGTTACGGCACGCGCGGGATCGACGACTTCACGAGCTGCGATGTGCTCGTCGACGCGCAGATCGTCTTGAACACGCCGGTCGTCGGCACTCCATCATCGGTCAAGGGGGCCCACGTCGACCGGCCGCGGGCGTTCTATGGAGCGACCTGCTACCTGCGGAAGGAGACCGATGCGTCCGAGGGTGGGGCGCTCGAGTTGCTCCGAATGCGAGGCAGCAAT
>JAPSGP010000189.1 GCA_031177445.1 Acidimicrobiia bacterium | reverse complement strand
CAGGCGAGCGCGTCGTCGTCCTCGGCGCCACCCGCGCCGAGCTCGGCGGCTCCGAGTGGGCCGCGGTCGTGCACGAGCTCGACGGCGGTGCGCCGCCCGCGGCCGACATCGGCGCGGCGGTGGCGCTGCACGCACTCGTCCGTGACCTGGTCGTCGACGCCGCGATTGCCGGGGTCCACGACTGCTCCGACGGCGGCCTCGCGGTCGCGCTAGCCGAGATGGCCATCGCCGGCGAGGTCGGGTTCGACGTCGCACCGCTGGAGGAGGCAGCGCACGAAGCCCTCGTGCCCGCGCTGTTCTGGTTCTCGGAGACGGCCTCGCGCGTCCTGCTGTCGGTCGCGCCCGACCGCGTGGCCGAGGTGCGCGACCGAGCTCAGGCCGCCGGCGTCGCCGCGTTCGACCTCGGCGAGGCCACCGGCGACCGGCTCGTGGCCGCCGGCGCCTTCGACGTTCCGCTCGCCGATGCAGCGCACGCATGGCGGGACGCGATTCCGTCGCTCCTGGGCGCCGCGTTGCCGGCCGCGGGTCCGAGCTAGCCGACGACGACGCACCGGAAGTCACATCGTTCAGGCATCAAACCCCGTTTTCCGGGGTCTCGTGCCTGAACGATCTTCGACAGGCGACTCGCTGTCGGCGCCGACGTGGAAGCCGGGGCTTGCAGTCGAATCGCTACCCGGCGAGGAAGCGGGCGACGTTGCGGGCGGCGATCGCCATGATCGCGGCTTGCGGGTTGACCCCGGGTGCGTCGGGCACGAGCGACGCGTCGTTCACGCGCAGGTTGTCGTACCCCCAGATGCGCCCGAAGCTGTCGGCGCCGGCGCGGCTGCGGTCCTCGCCGATGCGGACCGTGCTCGTCATGTGCACGGTCATGAGGTTGGAGCTGCGGCGGGCCGTCGCGTCCCACCAGGCCACGAGCTCTTCCGGCCGCCGCACGACGACGCCCCCGGTCACGGACGGGTACAGCTCGGTGGCACCCGCCGCGAGCAGCACCTCACCGAGGTGGACGAGTCCGCGGGCCAGCCGGCTCATGTCGCCCTCGGTGAGCCGGTAGGTCACCAGCGGCGCCCGCAGCCCCGGGAGCGCGACCACGGCACCGGCGGCGTCGCTGCGAATCGCGGCGTAGTAGACGCCGACTTGCTCCCAGTTCTCGAGCGCATTTGCCGGTTCCACGCCTGACTCCGCCAGCGCCAGCGCGGCGTGGCCCCGCCGTGTGATCGAGCCGCCGATGGTGAGGTTGGGTGCGAACTCGGTGACGCGATGCATCGGGACGTCGCCGTGATCGATCGGCTGCGGGAACCGGGCCGCGATCTTGATCGTCGGGTGCAGCTTGAGGCCGCTGCCGATGCCGGCCCGGATGCCGCTGCGTTGCAACAGCGCCGGCGTCTGAATCGCGCCCGCGCAGACGAAGACGTGATCGGCATAGATCACGAGCTTGCGCGCGCCTTCCGGCGTGTGCTGCCGGCACCGGGCGCCCGCAACGCGACCCTCCCGCCGGATGAGCCGCTCGACGCGGCAGTCCGGCAGTACTCGGGCGCCCTTCTCGACCGCGCGCGGCACGAGCGTGCGCGCCATGGTCTGCTTCGTCGAGCGCCCGGCCTCGTCGTAGGTGAAGACCCGCTCGAACTCGACCGCCCGCCATCCGAGCTTGGTCGCGCCGCGCTCCAGCACCGCCGACGACGGCGGCGGGGCACCCGGGAGCCGCGTCACCGCGATCTCGTGTTCGATCTCGGTCGCGTACCGGTCGAGGGTTGCGGGCGTGAACTCGTCGATCTCGTAGCGCGCCGCCCACTCTGCCGCGAGCTCGGGCGGCAGGCGGTGGTACAGGCCGCTGTTGATCTCGGTGCTCCCGCCCACACAGCGGCCTTCGGTGTACGCGATGACCGGGTTGCCGAGAGCGACCGACGGCCGGTGCCGGTACTTCGCGGCCATCTCCTCGAGGGAGAACGGCACCATCTCGTCAGGGTCGATCCACGGGCCTTCCTCCACCACCGTGACGTCGCGCCCCGCGCGCGCCAGCTTGGCCGCGGTCACCGCGCCGCCCGCACCCGAGCCGATGACGAGCACCTCGGTCTCGACGTCGGTCACGCGGGAGCCAGTTCGTACTCGGCGAACAGCACCAACGAATGGAAGACGCGAACGTACTGACGAACCGGATCGAGTCGGCTCGTCTTCCAGCGCTCGACACGCTCGGCGATCGGCGCCCGGTGGACGAGCGATCGAGTCATGCCGCTCCACGCACCGAGGACGAGTGATCCCACCGCGACGCCGGCGCGCAGGTACTCGGGCATCGACCGCAGCGAATCGTCCACGTCGGCCGCGATCGCTGCCCGCTGTTCGTCGCCGAGCGCGGGGTCGACGAGCGCGGCGACGACCTCACGCTCGAACCGGAGCATGGCCGAGCAGCTTAGAACCCCACCGAAGCAGAGCTTCCGGCGGGGACCCCGGTTTGTCACCTGAGAGCGGCGTCGATACACGCGAGTCTCGCCGCGCGATTGGGGGTTACCGACGTCGTGCTTCGAGCCGGTCCAGGTACTCATCGGGAACGCACAGGTCGCCGCGCCCGACGCCGACGCACAAGCCGGGCTTGTTGTCGCCGTGGTAGTCGGAGCCACCGGTGGGGACGAGGTCGTGGCGAGCCGCGAGCGCGTGCAGTGGTGCCCGTTCCGCGGGCTCGTACGCGCCGTACTCGCATTCGAGCCCGTCGAGCCCGGCGACGGCCAGCTCGGCGATGAACCCGTCCAGCGCGTCGCCCTCGAGCCCGAGCGACAACGGGTGCGCGACCGAGCACACGCCGCCGGACGCGTGCGTGAGCTCGATCGACTCCTCGGGTGTCAGGCGAGGGCGTTCGAAGTACGCCGGCGCGCCCTTGGCGAGCCAGCGGTCGAATGCCTCCTGGATCGTCGCGACGTAGCCCTTGCGCACGAGGATGCGTGCCAGGCTCGGGCGTCCGACCGAGCCGGGACCGGCCTCGGCCGCGAGCTCGTCCATGGTGACGTCGATGCCGTGCGCGTTGAGCGCGCTCACGATCTGGACGTTGCGCTCGTTGCGGCCGCGCTGGAGCTCGGCGAGCTTCTCGGGCAGCGGACCGGTGTGGTCGTCGACGAAGAACACGAGCAGGTGCATGCTGCCGGGGGCGCGGCCGCCGAGCTCGCACGAGATCTCGCAGCCGGGAACCAGGCGCACGCCGGCTCGATCGGCCGCGGCGTGCGCTTCGGGGAGGTGGTCGAGGGTGTCGTGGTCGGTCAGCGCCAGCGCTGCGACCTGGGCCTCGGCGGCCAGCGCCACCACGCGGGCGGGGGCATCGGTGCCGTCCGACATCGTCGAATGGCTGTGGAGGTCGATCACGCGCGCGCTTCCGCGGGCTTGGGGCGGGGGGCCGGGCCCGGCGGGGTGAGCCCGACCTCCTCGAGGTAGCCCAATACCTGGGCCACCGAGGCGGCGATCGGCCGGTCGTGGGTGACCACCCGGACCTCGGGGTCGAGCGGAGGCTCGTACGGGTCGGACACGCCCGTGAACTCTGGGATCTCGCCGCTGCGCGCCTTGCGGTACAGGCCCTTGACGTCGCGCGTCTCGCACACCTCGATCGGGGTGTCGACGTACACCTCGATGAAGTTGTCGATGTGATCGCGCATCTCGTCGCGGATGCTGCGGTACGGCGAGATCGCGGCCGTCACTGCGACTACACCGTTGCGCGCAAGCACGCGCGCCACCCATCCGATTCGGCGGATGTTGATGTCCCGGTCGGCCTTGTTGAAGCCGAGACCCTTCGAGAGGTTCTCGCGCACCTCGTCGCCGTCGAGCAGCTCGACCTTGTGCCCACGCCGGCGCAACTCGTCGACCGCGACGTTGGCGATCGTGCTCTTCCCTGACCCGGAGAGCCCGGTGAACCACAGGCAGAAACCGACGTCGGTGCGCGCCTCAACCACGGGCCGACGTTACCGGAGCGCCTTCAGCGGTACGGCATACTTGAAGGGCATGAGCGAACCCCCGGGCCATGCCTGTGGCGTCTTCGGCGTCTATGCCCCCGGCCAGTCGGTGGCGCACCTCGCGTACCTGGGGCTCTTCGCCCTCCAGCACCGCGGCCAGGAGTCGGCCGGCATCGCGGTGAGCGACGGCGAGACGATCACCGTCGTGAAGGACATGGGCCTCGTCACCCAGGTCTTCGACGAGCGCCGGCTCGCCCCGTTGCAGGGGCATCTCGCGATCGGCCACAACCGCTACTCCACCACCGGGTCGAGCAGCTGGCGCAACGCCCAGCCCGTCTACCGGTCGGTGGGCGACGCCGGCTTCGCCCTCGGCCACAACGGCAACCTGACCAACGTCCTGGAGCTGTCCGATGCCCTCGGGATGCTGCCCGGGATGCTGGAGCCCGAGCTCGGCCTCGACTCCACCACCGACTCCGCCCTGGTGGCGGAGCTGATCGCCCACGAGTACCCGCCCGAACCTCGTTCCGACGGGCGCGATCTCGAGCTCGCGCTCGAGCGGGTGCTGCCCCGGCTGCGGGGCGGGTTCTCGTTCGTGCTGCTCGACGACGCCCGGCTCATCGGCGTGCGCGACGAGCACGGCTTCTGGCCTCTCGTACTCGGACGCATCGAGGCCGGCTGGGTGCTGGCGAGCGAGAGCGCCGCGCTCGACATCGTGGGCGCGCATTACGTGCGCGACGTCGAGCCGGGCGAGATGGTGGTCATCGACGCGTCCGGCATCCGCTCGCACCACTACGCACCGCCGACGCCGAAGTTGTGCCTGTTCGAGTTCGTGTACTTCTCGCGTCCCGACACCAACCTCTACGGCAAGAGCGTGCACCTGGCGCGCCAGCGCATGGGCGAGGAGCTCGCCCGCCAGGCCCCGGTCGCCGCCGACATGGTCATGCCCATCCCCGAGTCGGGCATTCCCGCGGCGCAGGGCTTCGCGCGCGCGTCCGGCATCCCGTATGGCGACGGACTGGTGAAGAACCGCTACGTCGGACGCACGTTCATCGAGCCGACGCACCAGCTGCGTGGGGCGGGAGTGCGCCTGAAGCTGAACCCACTTCCCGAGAACATCCGGGGCAAGCGACTCATCGTCGTCGACGACTCGATCGTGCGCGGCACCACGACGCGCCAGGTGGTGGCGATGCTGCGGGAAGCCGGCGCCGCCGAGGTGCACTTCCGCGTGTCGTCGCCGCCCTATCGCTGGCCCTGCTTCTACGGGATGGACACCGGCCGCCGGTCGGAGCTGCTGGCGGCCGATCTGTCGGTGGGCGAGATCCGCGACTACCTCGGGGTCGACTCGCTCGCCTACCTCGACCTCGACCGCCTGGTTGCCGCCACCGGCGCCGACGGCGAGGCGTTCTGCACGGCCTGCCTCACGGGCGACTACCTGGTCCCCGTCCCCGAGGCCGACACGAAGCTCGCGCTCGAGTCGCCGCCCGAGCCAATCGCCGAGCTCGACGGCTTCGCGCCCACGTCGGCCGAGACGTGAGCGACCGGCGTCGCCGGCGCCCGCCCCTCACGTACTCCGAGTCCGGGGTCGACATCGCCGCGGGCGAGAAGGCGGTCGAGCTGATCAAGGACCACGTGCGCTCGACGTTCCGGCCCGAGGTCGTGGGCGACGTCGGCGGCTTCGGCGGGCTCTTCGCCTACCCGGCCAACCGCCTGCACGACCCGTTGCTGGTGGCGTCGACCGACGGGGTCGGCACCAAGTCGCTGATCGTCCGCCGGACGGAGCGCTACGACACCATCGGCATCGACTGCGTCGCCATGTCGGTCGACGACATCGCCACCACCGGCGCCGAGCCGTTGTTCTTCCTCGACTACATCTCCACCGGAAAGCTCGTTCCCGAGGTCATCGACGAGATCGTCTCGGGCGTCGCCGACGGGTGCCGCCAGGCCGGGTGCGCGCTCCTCGGGGGCGAGATGTCGGAGCACCCCGACGTCATGGACCCGGGCGAGTTCGACCTCGTCGGCTTCGCCGTGGGGCTGGTCGAACGGGCGCGCGTGCTGCCGGCGTTCGTGCGGACGGGCGACCGGGTGATCGGCTTCGCCAGCCCGGGGCTGCGCTGCAACGGGTACTCACTCGCCCGCAAGGCACTGCTCGAGCTCGAGCGGCGCCCGCTCGACGGCGAGGCCTGGCCGGGCGCCCGCCACTCCCTGGCCGACGAGCTGCTGCGCCCGAGCGTCGTGTACGCCCGGTCCATGCTCGAGCTGCGGCG
>JAPSGP010000188.1 GCA_031177445.1 Acidimicrobiia bacterium | reverse complement strand
TGCGACGGCTGCGCAACGGGCGATCCGATCACGTGCGTCGACGGACCCAAGGTGTTCGGCTCCGGCGCGTTGGGCGGAGGTCAGGCGTCAGCGGTCGCGGTGCCATCAGCGGACTTCCAGATGCTCCGCATCCCGGAGGGCATCGACGACGAGGCGGCGTTGCTGCTCACCGACAACCTCAACACCGGCTGGATCGGCGCCCAGCGGGCCGAGTTCCGCGCCGGCGCCACCGTCGTAGTGCTCGGGGTCGGCGCCGTCGGGCTGTGCGCGGTGCGGGCCGCGTTGGCGCTCGGGGCGGGTCGCGTGCTGGCCGCCGACCCGGTGGCCGGCCGGCGCGCGTTGGGCGCCGATTCGGGGGCGATCCCGATCGATGGGCCGACGGTGGACACGGTGATGGAGGCCACCGGCGCACGGGGTGCGGACGCCGTCATCGACGCCGTCGCCACCGACACCACGCTCACCGACGCGCTGACCTGCGTGCGCGCCGGCGGCACCGTGTCGGTGATCGGCGTCCACGACATGGCGCCGTATCCCCTGCCCATCCTGACGGGCCTCTTCCGCAGCGTCACGCTGCGGATGACGACGGCGCCGGTGCATCAGACGTGGAGGGAGCTGGTGCCGTTGGTCGCCAGCGGCCGCCTCCGGACCGACAGCATCCTCACCCACCGCTTCTCGCTGGCCGCGGCGCCGGAGGCCTATGCCGCGGCCGCGGCGCGAAGCGCCGACTGCGTCAAGGTGATGCTGCTGCCGTGAATGGTCAGATCCTTCGTCCGCGCTCGTTACCGCGACGAGCTTCCTGCAGCGTGGGCCTTCAAGGCTTGGTGGAGCATGACCGGCACTGCTCGGCGATGCATGACCGACACCGGCGACCAGATGACGGCCGCGATCGGCCGGTCGTAGCGGAGGAACAAGGCGATGGACACCTGCCCCTCATCGACCTGGATGACGGCATGGGCGGTCATGCACCATGAGGTCGTCTCGATCCTGATCCAGTCATCGCCGCGGTCTGCGATCTCCCAACCCTGAACGTGGTCGGGCGACGACGTCGGCCCGAGTCGGAGGCCGAGGAGCCGCCACAGGCGGGGGGCCGAGCGTCCGGTGGGTGTGTCCTCGAGTGCTGCTCGGGCCCACTCCTCCGCTGACATGTCGGCGGTCCCGGTCGTTGCGACGGTGTACAGGTCGGCGTAGTCGGGGCTGGTCAGGGTGTCCCGGCACCGGATCCCGTCGGGGATGTTCGCCAGCCCGACAACCGTCGTCACCGTGTCGTCCGCTGCACGCCCGCTTGATGCTGACGTCATGGCTCACCCGCCTCTCATCTCACCGACCGACGATCTATTACCGACTCTAAATCGGTGACCGACGGTCGGTCAAACTGGTACGGTGGCGAGTGTCGGTCAAGCCGCTCCGGGTGCGCCAAGCGGAGGCAACGCGTGGCCTCCTGATCGAGGTGGCACGGCAGAACTTCACCGAGCACGGCTACGCGGCGACGTCGATCGACGACATCATCCAGCAGGCGGGCGTGGCCCGCGGCGCGTTGTACCACCATTTCTCAGGGAAGGAGGCGCTGTTCCGCGCCGTCTACGAGACGGTCGAGGGCGAAGTCGTGTCCCGTGTCATGGAGGCGGCCGCGTCCGAGGCCTCGCCATGGGACGCAGTGGGCGCCGGCCTTTCAGCCTTCCTCGACGCCTGCCTCGAACCCTCGTTCCGCCGCATCGTCGTGCTCGACAGCGTGTCGGTGCTGCAGTCGAAAGTCTTGGAAGTCGGTATCGACCCCGTCGAGTTGCCCATGCTGCGGAACGTCCTCACCCCACTGCTCGGCACGACCACATTCGAGGGAATGGCCATCGACGCCCTCACCTACGTTGCCCTCGGGGGCCTCTACGGCGCCTCGCTCTTCATCGCCCGTGCCTCGGACCCGCCGGCCGCGCGAGCCGAGGTCGACCTCGTCCTCGACACCCTCATCTCCGGCCTGTTACGACCGGCTGCCCGGTGACCACCCGTCGCTCCATCGCCACGGCATAGCCGGGATCGCGTCACCAGCGCGGCACCATCGCGCACGCGCGCTGACATCGATCCGGGGGTCGAGTGGCTGACCGGTGATGGCCGAAGCCAGCGCGAAAGCGCACGCGCGGAACGGGCGCGTACAGGACCATGCGCGCGAGTGCCCGGTCGGCGTCTGCGACGTGAATTCGTGCCCGCGAAACTCACACACATCGAGTCCTGCTTCCGAGAGGAGCTCGAAAAGGGCGCGTGCCGAGAAGCATCGGGTGAAGGGGACACCCAGGACGGCGTTGGCGTCAGCCAGTGATCGCAAGGCGGGCCGATCGCGCTCATGGACCGTGTCGACCGCAGCGCTGTGGACGGCGTCGTCCAGGCCCGGGTCCGCCCAGTCGAGGTCCCGGGCGCTCCGAACGACGCAGTACGAAGACATCAGTGCTGTCGCAAATCGCACACACGATTCGCCGACTGATCGCCGCGGGGCGAGTGGTTCGTTCGGCGCCAGCGACCTCGGCGGGGATCGAGTGCGACCCCGGCTCCGAGCTCGGCAACGCGTGGCCGTCAGCACGTTCCACAAAGCTGCTGGCGTCAGTCACGACCACCGTGGTCGTCCATTCACCCCGTTGACCTACGTTGCTCGCAGCGTTACCCCAAACAGAGGGAAGGAAACCCTGTAGCCGGCTATCCCGTCTCCCCGACGAGCGACCGGAGCGCGACGAGGTCGACCTTGCCCGTCGGCAGCATCGGCACCTCGGCTTCGTCGACGAACCGGACATGCCGGGGCACCTTGTAGGTGGCGAGCGCTCGTCGCGCATTCGTGATGAGCTCGTCTACATCGAGCGACGCCTGCAGGTCGCGCACCACGACCGCGGCTACGTCCTCCCCGCGGTCGCCGGCCGGGACACCGAAGACGTACGCGGCCCGGATGCCGGGGATGGCGCCGAGCACACCCTCGACTTCGGCCGGCGACACGTTCGCCCCCGCCGTCTTGATCATCGCGGTCCGCCGCCCTGTGAACCGCAGCAGGCCATCGGCGCCGAACCAGCCGAGGTCGCCAGTAGCGTACCAGCCGTCGGGCGTGAACGTCTCGTGCCGCTCCCGCTTGTGGAGGGCGTCCATGAGGAAGAGCCCGCGCACCAGGATCTCGCCCTCGTCGTCACCGGCGAGCTCGACGCCGGTCTCCACGTCGACGATCCGGTGCTCCATGCCCGGCAGGGTCCGGCCGAACGTGCCTCGCTGCTCGGGAGGGAGGGGCGCGTAGCCGTCGTCCGGACCCGTGTGCGGCCCACCGGTCTCGGTCATGCCGAGCGGCGTGGAGACCAGGTCGCGCGCCGCCGGTCGGTGCTCGATCGGGAGCGCCTCGATGAGCGTGCCGCCGGTCACCGCGCTGAGGTCGCGTTGTGGGAACGACGGGTGCTCGGCCATCGCCCGGGCCGCGTTCGGCCAACAGGAGATCTGCGTGACCCGTTCGCGCTCCGCGAGCTCGAGCGCTTCACCCGGGTCGAAGCGCTCCTGGGTGACGACCGCCGCTCCGGACGTGAGCGCCGTGAGCAGCACCACCGTCAGCCCGCCGGCCCAGAAGAACGGCATGGGCGAGTAGATCCGGTCACGGGTCGTCAACCCGCGTCGCTGGGCGAGGAGTGCAGCGTGGCGAACGAGCGAGCCGTGCGAGTGGATCACCGCCTTCGGTGCTGCCGTCGCTCCGGAGGTGCTCATGAGGACGAGGGAATCGGCGGGGTGGACCTCCGACTGGGCGCGCAGGACGAGGTCGCTCCCCAGCGACGGGCGCAAGTCCCGCGACCAAGGCGCGGCACCGCCGTCGACATGCGCCCACCGGAGGAAGGGTGCGTCGGTGAGCTGCAGCTCGGGTCCCGAGTCGCGCAGGCCGCCGAGCCCTTCCTCCAACCGGACCAAGAGGTCGTCGCGACCGAACCGCGACGCGGTCAGGAGGGCGTGCACGTCGGCGTGTCGCAGGGCGCGTGCGAGCTCGGCACCTGGTGCGAACGTCGACAGCGGAACCGTGAGCGCGCCGATGCGCGCCGCCGCCAGCCACGTGATCACCCACTTGGGCGAGTTTGCGTACAGCGACGCGAGGCGTGTGCCCTTGCCGACGCCCGCCGCCATCAGGCGGCCAGCGAACGAGAAGCTCTGCGCGTCGGCCTCGCCGAACGTCAGCCGGAAATCGGGTCCGATGACGAAGTCATCGTCTGGCTGATGGTGGCGTGCGTGCAGCGCCTCGGGGATGCTGGCCGGGAGCCCGTCCAGTGATGGATCCCATCCACTGCGGCGGAGCGGAAGGTCGGGAAGAACGTCTCCGGTGGTGTGCACGAACGAGGACGGTATCGTCCTGTCGCGACGCGACGCTCGCTCCCGCCGCCCAGCTAGGGGTCGCCATGCTCGACTTCCCCGCCTTCGACGCCGACAACCACTACTACGAGGCGCTCGACGCGTTCACCCGTCACCTCGATCCGGCGATGAAGAAGCGCACGATGCAGTGGGCGGAGATCGAGGGCAAGCAGCGTCTCCTCGTCGGCGGCCAGATCAACCGCTTCATCCCGAACCCGACGTTCGAGTCCGTGTCCAAGCCCGGTGCGCTCGCCGACTTCTTCCGCGCCAAGGCCGGCGTGGGCGACATGCGGGCTGCGTTCGGCGAGCTCGAGCCGATCACCGACCGGCCGGAGTATCGCGACCGCGACGCGCGCTTGCGACTCATGGACGAGCAGGGCCTCGAGGCCTGCATCATGCTGCCGACACTCGGCGTCGGCATGGAGACCGCGCTCGAACACGACCGCGAGGCGCTGCTCGCCGCGTTCCGCGCCTTCAACCGCTGGCTGGAGGACGACTGGGGCCTGAACTACCAGGGCCGCATCTACGCCGCGCCCTACATCACGCTCGTCGACGTCGACTGGGCGGTCGAGGAGCTCGACTACGCGATCGACCACGACGCCGGCGTCGTGCTCATGCGTCCTGGCTCGGTCTACGGACCCGAGCGCCGCCGCCCGCCCGGCGATCCCGCGCACGACGCGTTCTGGGCCCGCCTCAACGAGGCCGGGATCACGCTCGCGATCCACGGCGGGGACTCGAGCTATGCGCCCTACGAGCAGCTCTGGGGGTTGTCCGGCGAGACCGAGTCGTTCCGGATCCCGCCGTTGAAGCGCCTGCTCTCAGCGAGCCCGATCCACGACACGATGGCGTCTCTCATGGCCGACCGGCTCTTCGAGCGCTTCCCGAACCTCCGGGTGGCCACGATCGAGACCGGCTCGGGCTGGGTCGCCCCGCTGCTCAAGCGGCTGCGGAGCGTCAAGGTCCAAGTGCCGGGCGTGTTCGACGCCGACCCGTACGAGCTGTTCCTCGAGCACGTCTGGGTGTCACCGTTCTTCGAGGACAACGTCCTTGCGCTCGTCGAGCGCGTCGGTGCCGAGCACGTCCTGTTCGGCTCCGACTACCCCCACGCCGAGGGGCTCGCCGAGCCGACCAGCTTCGTCAAGGAGATCGACGGTCTCTCCGACAGCGACGTGCACAAGATCATGCACGACAACGCGCGGGCACTGGTCACGCCGCGCCCCGTCTGACCAGCCTCGAGTGCCGCGGCGGCGGCACGGAGCGTGTCGTGCACCTCTTCCTTCGGCGAGGGAGCGCGCACACACAGGGTCAGCCCGAAGTCGCATCGAGATGCTGGAGAAGGTCGTGTGCGGCCAACTCCACCGCCTTGTGCCGCCATTCAGCAGCCCGGTAGTGGCAGGCAATCAGGCCTGTCCGGTGGACTCGGCGAAAATCGCCGTACACGAACGCGTATCGCGCTTTGGTGTTCTCCTTTGCCCCATCCGTGAGTCCGAGGTGCCACGCCGCATAGTCGTCCCAATCATGTGACTCCAAGAATCCGTTCTCGTCGGCGGCGCGCGGCTGCGCGGCACCCCAGTCGCTTTCGAGAACGTACTGACGGGCGTCGATGAGTCGTCGAGCGTGCTGCACGGCGCGGTCGTTCACAGAGTAAGAGGCCATGACGTCCCAGTGTCGTCGAAGGGCTGAGAGATCGCCATAGGCTCGATCGATGACGGGATCGCCGAACATCGACGCCGTCATCTTCGATCTCGACGGTGTCTTGATCGACTCCGAATCCGTGTGGGACGACGTGCGGCGCGAGTTCACCGAGCACCACGGTGGACACTGGGAACCGGACGCGCAGCAACGGATGATGG
>JAPSGP010000187.1 GCA_031177445.1 Acidimicrobiia bacterium | reverse complement strand
ATCGGGCCGAGTTGGACATCGAGCTCCGGTAACGGATTCCCCACCGCCACGAGATTGCGCACGTACCAGAAGCCGCCGACGAGCCCGAGGGCAAGGACCCAGGCCGCGCCCCGACGAATCCGCTGACCGCGTGGAGCGAGCGCGATCACGGCGACCGTCAGGACCCCCACCGACGCGAGGAACGTGAACTTCGTGCCTACGGCGAGGCCCGCGGCCAGGCCGGCAACGACGAGCGCCGGGAGCTCGAACGACGCACGTTCGCGATCTCCGTTGACGAGCAAGGCCCACGACGCGAGCAGGAGCGCGACCCCGACGACGTCGTTGTAGCCGCCGCCCGGTTGGGTCGCGACGAGGCCGGGCGTCGCCAGCAGCATCGCGACGCCAGTCAGCGTGACCGGGGCGACCCCGAACGGTCGACCGATGCACCAACCCGCGAACAGCGCCAACGCGAGCCAGCCAAGGTTCAGGAGCGGCGAGAGGAGGTCCGTGTCCAGGAACAGGATCCCGAGCCCGTGGAACAGCGCCGAGTTCGAGGGGAAGAAGGCGACGACGGGCTCGGCGTCGACGTAGTGCAGGCTGGCGATCGATCCGTCCTGCACGAAGCGCGCCGCGATCGGCAGGTGGTACCAGAGCGTGTCGATCGTCTCCATGCCGTGGTGCAGCGCGGCAACCGTTCGCGCGCTCCAGTCGGCCACCACCAGCGCGGTCGCGACGAGGGCGACGACGAGCGCGCCCCGACCCAGACGGTTCGGGTCTACCCCGTCGGCGCCCGGTGGCCTCGAGCGGTGCTCCGAGGCGTCGGTCCTTCGCCGGCACGCGTACCACGCCGCCGCGCCCGCACCGCCGAGACCGGCGACCATCGGCACGATCGAGAACTGCCCGGCGGCCCCGAGCGCTTCGGCCACGACGGTGACGACCGCGAGCGCGAGCACGACTTGCGCGAGGAGCGCGGGCGGCCCCGACCAGGCCGGCAGGAGCCGGCCGCGGAGCGCTCGGGAACCCGCGCACAGCGGCGCGACGACGATGCCGAGCAACAGGATGCCCAGCAGATATCGCGCGAGCGTCATCGAGCCGCGCGCGCGAGGGGTGACGTGCTCGGACCTGCCAACTGCGCCACAGCTTGGCGGACGCGCGGTGCCCGATCCACGTCGAAAATGGGACGAATGCGCGTCACTCCGGCGGCGGCGCTTCCGGTACGTTGTCGGCGCCGTCGAGGTCGACGCCCAGCCGGGAGCCGTCATGAGCGATGCCGCACCACGGCGCTTCTTCTTCGTCCACGTCCAGAAGGCCGCCGGCACGAGCCTCGTGTTCCGGTTGCGGCGTCACTTCGGCCGTGCTGCCATCTATCCGCCCGAATCGGACCGTGGGAACACGATCCTGGTCGACGACCTGCTCGAACGATGGCGCACGCACCGCGACGAGATCGTGGTGGTGACAGGCCACTTCCCGCTGTGCACGGTCGAGATCCTGGGCGCGTCGTTCACGACGCTCACCGTGCTGCGCGAGCCGATCGAGCGGACGCTGTCGTACCTCCGCCACCACCGTGATCTCACCCCCGAGGACGCCGAGAAGCCGCTCGAGGCGATCTACGACGACCCGTTCCGTTTCCAGGGGTTCATCCACAACCACATGGTCAAGATGTTCTCGCTCACGCCCGAGGAGCACACGGCGGGCATGTTGACACCGGTGCAGTTCACTTCGCGCCATCTCGAGCGCGCCAAGCAGAACCTCGCGACCGTCGATGTGGTGGGACTCCAGGAGCGCTTCACCGACTTCTGCACCGAGTTGAGCAGTCGGTTCGGCTGGGACCTGGGCAACGAGCCGACGCTGAACCGCACTCGACCGTTCGATGTCTCCGATGCATTTCGAGCACGCATCGCCGAGGACAACGCCATGGATGTCGAGCTGTACGCGTTCGCGGAGCAGCTCGTCGAGCAACGACAGGGACGCGCGACGTCCGGCGTGTAGCGCCTACTCGGGATCCAGCAGCGCCGCTATTCGTTCGGTGCGCCGCTCGAGCCGGGCGTCACGGCGCCGTTCGTATGCGAGGAAGGCCTGCACGTCGTCCCACTGCCCCGCTTCGGCCCGGGCGAGCCCGAAGTCCTGGAACGGTACGACTTTGTAGTCGAGGTTCTTCCAGTAGTACTGGTGCTTCGAGGATCTCCAGCCGGCGTAGATCTCGTCCCAGCTCAGACGTTCGAAGTGCGGATGGAGGCAGATGTCGGTGAGCTCCTCGCCCTCCTGTTGGTAGCGAAAGTCGACCGAGAGCCGCATGAAGAACTCGCTCGCGTTGTGCAGGGCCGCGTGCACGGTCAAGGCGTGAAACAGGAGCACATCGCCGGCCGAGTAGTCGGTGGTCACCCACCGGTGCCGTTCGAGGATCTGCTCGGGGAGCACCGCCTTGCGGTTGCCGGCTCCCAGGTCGGTGTCGAGCTCGAGTAGCCCGGAATTGTGTGAGCCCCGCAGCACCGCCAAGCCGCCGAGCTCGGTCGGGCAGTCGCCGACCGGAATCCAGGCGGCGGTGAGGTTGGGCGTGCCCTGGTTGTTGGGGTAGTCCTGGTGGGGCGGCGTCGAGACCTCGTAGTGGGCGGGAAACCCCAGCCTCGCGATCTTCAGCGGATGCGGGAACGCGCTCTCGCCCAGCACGTGCCGCATGATCTCCATGAGCGTCTCGTCGTGGGCGAAGGTGTGGAACTCCTCCAGCCGCTGCACGTCGTCGTAGACGGTGAAGAAGTCCTCGTCACCCTCACGAACCGGGGGCGCCAGCACGACGCCTCGCATCATGTACGGCGACCTTCGCACCCAACCATGCTTCGCGAGCGTGTGGAGCATGCGCTTGCGGAGCGACAGCACCTTGTCGCGGTCGAGGACGTCGCGGAGATACAGGTACGAGTCCTCGTCGAACCGGGCGCGTAGTGCATCGGGGTCGCCGAGAAGCTCCTTGGAGTCTCGCATCGGCAGGAACGCCCAGTAGTTGTTCACGACGCGTGCCTCAGAACACCAGCGGTACGTACTGCTCGGGGTAGGCGGAGGGTGCGAAGAACCAGCTCTCGATCGCGTAGCGCTCGCGCTGCATCGCCGGATCGATCGCCGTGCGATGCAGGAACAGGTCGTCGAAGAAGAGAACGTCGCCGGGCTCGAAAACGGGCCGGCGGACCGCGCTGGTCGCAGCCGCGACCCGGTCGACGACGCCACGTCCGACCGACCACGAGAAGGCGGCACCTTCGGTCCCTGTCTCGACGATGCGATCGAGGCGGGCGGGAACGATGTCGAGACCGGGCGCGTCGCGGCCACAGTGGGAGAGCGAGAGCCACATGTTCACGGTCTTGATACCACTACCGAGGAACGCGCCGTCTTGATGCCAGTCGGTGCTCGTGTCGAGCGGAACCCGACGCAGGGTGCACTTGTCCACGGCCAGCGCGGGACGCTCCCCGAGGTAGCCGGTGATCACGTCGCGCAAGCCGACCTCGTCGAGCGTCTCGAAGAGCTCGAACAGCATGCGCGGAGAGTCGGCCGCCCACACTCCACCGGCCTCGCGCACCCACTTCCGCCGGTTCCACAGCTGGCGGTTCATGATCGACGGGTAGCTCCGATGTGGCCGGAACGGTTCGAACCAGGGTGTCGTCTCCTCCCGGTCGGCGCCGCCGTCGAAGGCGTCGCGTCCGGCAATGGCGCGATCGATGCCGTCGACCAGCTCCGCCACCCGGTGCTCGGGCACGACGCCGCGCACATGGAGCGAACCGTGCCGCAGGATGCCGCTGTGGAGCGCGTGTGGAGTGAGATCGTCCCGGTCGACGACCTCGGGCACCTCGGGCCCGAGCTCGGCGTCGGCCGGCTCCAGGCCCGATCGGTCGAGCTCGACGAACGCCTCGTGGCGAGCGCGCACGAGCCGTCGCTCGACCTCGGCATCACGGTGTGTGCGGTTGGCCGACACGAGCGCGTCGATCGTCTCGAGCAGCGACGGCGCGTCGGTCGTCACGGACGGGGGCAAGGAGGTCATCGAGGCTGATCCCGCTCGCGGTCTACCAATGCCCTCAGAGGCTACCCGCACGTCGACACACCCAGGCAGGCACGCCAGGGCCGGATGCTTCGCTGGTACGATCCTCGTTCTTGACTACGACCATCCAATGGCTCGAACGCGCCGACGTGTTCGAAGCAGAAGGACGTGCGCTCGACGCGATCGACGAGCTGAGCGACGCCAACCGATCCCTGCACGATCCGGAGATCGAGCGCCGGCTGGTTCGGCTCCGGCACGCCGCCTACCGCGACATCCGGCGCCAGCCGGGTCCGTCGAGGTGGCCGCTGATCGAGCCGGGCGAGGCCCTCGACGGCGGAGCGCCGCCCGTGATCGAGGCACACGAGCTCACCCAACAAACGCTCAGCACCGGTATCCGGAAGCACGGCGGGATTCATGTACGACGACTCGTTCCCGAGCCGCAGGTGGAGCGGCTCGTCACAGGGATCGATCACGCGATTGCAGGGTACGACGCGTATGCGGAGGACGCTCGGGCCCGCTCACCATGGTTCGAGCCGTTCGTTCCCGATTCCGAGTACGCGGCGGCGGTGAAGCGAAAGCGCAAGTGGGTTCGCGATTCCAGCGGAGTCTGGACCGCCGATTCCCCGCGCTTGCTCGCCGATCTCTCTGACACGCTCAACGCGGTCGGCCTTGGTGCCGCGATCAATGCCTACTTCGGCGAGCGCCCGGTGCTGTCGGTGAACAAGTGCACGCTTCGACGCGTCTCGCTCGACACCACGAATGCCGACTGGCATCAGGACGGCGCATTCCTCGGCGACGGTATCCGCAGTGTGAACGTTTGGATGTCGCTCTCTCACTGCGGCGTCGACGCTCCGGGCCTCGATGTCGTACCGGCGCGGCTGGATCACATCGTGGAGACCGGAACACAAGGCGCCACCTTCCCGTGGGCGGTCGGCCCCGGCGTCATCGAACGGCTCGCCGACGAGGTAGCACCGGTTGCCCGCCCGGTGTTCGAGCCGGGCGACGTGTTGGTGTTCGACGACTTGTTCCTCCACCGCACCGCGGTGGATGCGTCCATGGCGCGCGACCGCTATGCCATCGAAACCTGGTTCTTCGCCCCGTCTGCCTACCCTGCAGGTCAGATTCCGCTGGTGTTCTGACAAACCGGGCTCAGTGCAGCCGCCGCGCTTCGTCGGAGTACGTCGCCACGAGCCGCACGATCACATCCTGGACCTCGTGGAGCCGTTGCTCCTCGAACGCCGACAACCCGGACGGGAGCGCAGGGAGGGAGCCGTCCTCGACGAGGGCCTGGAGCGTCAACGCTGCGAACTTGGCGTGGTCGAATCGCGCCTTGACGGTCGCCATCCGAATCCGCTTGCCGATCGGACCTGCCGGTCGCAAGTGCGGTTGCCGCACTGCGAGTTGCGACAGATAGAACGACATGCCTCCGATGTGGATGAGGTTCTCGTGGTCGAGATGACAGAGCCGGTATCCGTCGCCCTGCAGGAGGATGTTCAGCACCTTTGCCGTGTCGTAGAGCGCGTATCGCCGGCCCAGCGCCGTGAGCCGTTCGCGGACGGCTGGAGGAAGCTGTTTGCCACGGTAGGCGCCGAACCCGATGCCCCACCTCGCTCTCGTGTCATCGACGGCGTCCCGGTCGTAGAGCGCGAAATACGAGCTGCCGTACACGAATCCATCACTGTCGAAGATGTCCGTGCCGGCAACCCCGAGCGAATCGCGACGTTGCACGGTCTCTGCGCTCCAAGTCGGGGCGCCGGAGGTCACGGCCGCGGCACCCCGTAGCTTTGCCACGAGCGCGTGCGCGAAGGCGCCGCTGGCCATGATGTCCGAGTCCATGAAGCCGAAGTGTGAGCCATCGCGCCGCTCCACGTACAGGACCTCGAGGGCGCGTCCGTGCGGCACCATCTTCGCCGTGCCCAAGTCGTACACCTCGACGACCCGGCTGCGATGGCGCCGCACGAACGCGGTCATGAGTTTCGTCTCGTCGCCCTCGCACCCGTTCGCGACGAGCCGGATGCCCAGGGAGCTGCGTTCGATGACGCTGCGCGTGAACAGCTGGAGCAGCTCGAACGTGCCTGGCGTGAAGACGACGTTGAGGATGAGGTCTGACTCGCGGACGTTCGCCATTCCTCGCAACTTCTGTGTTTCGGGACGACGAGCGAACTCAACCTATCCGCGCGTGCGAGCTCGTCACGCTCCCGTTG
>JAPSGP010000476.1 GCA_031177445.1 Acidimicrobiia bacterium | reverse complement strand
GGCATTCGCCACCCCGAGCTGCCGCCCAGCGGTGTCCCAACAAGAATAGGATCGATCGAGGAGTGCCGGGACGCCTGGTCGGCGACAGCGGCAACCATGCCGCAGACAGGAGGCTTCTGTGGCCATCGGTACACGGCGAACTGCTGGTGATGCTGGTCGTTGGCCCGCAGGTCGTCAACGCACTGGACAGCGCCGACATCGCGGGCCGCGTGCCGCTTGCCGGGCCGGTAGCGAGCTGAGCCCGTCGACCACGCGCGACGAGTCGGCTGATATCTGCACCGAGACTCGGCGCGTGCCATGACCGCTTGTCGACGCCTCGTCTGGGGTGCCTGCCTCGGCCTCGGGCTGGGAGTGGCGCTCTCGGGGCTCAGCACTGCGGCGGGACAGGACACGCGGCCGCGCGTGCTGGTCACGGAGGTCGATGGGCAGATCACACCAGTCATCGCCAACCACCTCGACGCTGCCCTCGACCGGGCTGAGCGCCGGGGCGACGAGGCCGTCGTCGTCACCATTAACACGCCCGGGGGGCTCGACACGTCCATGCGGAAGATCGTGCAGCGCTTCCTTGCTGCGCGCGTCCCCGTCGTCGCGTACGTCAGCCCACAGGGCGCCCGTGCCGCGTCCGCAGGGGCCATCATCACCTTCGCCGCCCATGTCGCTGCCATGGCACCCGGCACGGCGATAGGCGCATCGACACCGGTTGACCTCGAAGGCGGCGACGTCGAGCGCAAGGTCGTCAACGACGCGGCCGCCTTCGCCGAGTCGATCGCCAGGCTGCGGGGCCGGAACGTCGAGTTCGCCGTCGACACGGTGCGCGAGGGGCGATCGGCGTCCGCCGACGAGGCGGTCGAGATCGGCGCGGTCGACCTCGCGGCGCGATCGGTTCCCGAGCTCCTCGATGCCGTCGATGGCCGCGAGGTCGCGCCGTCCGGCGACGGCCACCGCGTGGTCCTGCGCACCTCCGGGGCCGACATCGATGAGTACGACATGAGCCTGTTCCGTAGTATCCAGCAGGTCCTAGCCGACCCGAACATCGCCTTCTTGTTCCTCTCCCTCGGCACGCTCGGCATCGTCTACGAGCTCGCCAGCCCAGGAATCGGCGCGGGGGGTGTCGTCGGCGTCATCTTCATCCTCCTCGCGCTCTTCTCGCTCTCCGTGCTACCGGTGAACGCGGTCGGCCTCCTGCTCCTCGCGCTCGCCGCCGCGCTGTTCATTGCGGAGCTGTTCGCCCCCGGGGTCGGGATCGCGGCCGGGGGTGGGACCGCCGCGCTAATGCTCAGCGGCGTCTTCCTCTTTCGCGACACGCCCGGTCTCGATGTCAGTCTCGCCGTCGTCACCCCCGTGGCCGCCGTTGTCGGCGCAGCGGTGATCGTCGCCGGGCGCCTCGTCGTTCGGTCGGGGCGAACGCCGTCGACGACGACAGGACCTGGGCTGTTTCGTGGACGGGTTGTCACCGTCCGCCGAGCCGAAGGCAGCCGCGGCCAGACCTTCATTGAAGGCGCCTGGTGGAACGTCCGCAGCTCCGGGCCTTCTCTCGCCGACGGCGACACGGCCCGCGTTATCGACGTCGACGGTCTCGATCTCGTCGTCGAGCCGGAATCCCCACCCCCAACCGACCAGCACCCGACAGGAGAACCATGAGCGAAGCATTTCTCTTCGGCATCGGGGGAGCGATCCTGCTTCTCCTCCTGATCCTCGTCTCTGCCGTGCGAATCGTCGCCGAGTACGAGCGTGGCGTGATCTTCCGCCTCGGTCGCGTCATGGGCCCCAAGGGGCCGGGGCTGTTCTTCATCGTGCCGCTCGTGGACCGCATGGTGAAGGTCAACCTCCAGACGGTGACGGCCGACATCCCGCCCCAGGACGTCATCACTAAGGACAACGTCACGCTGCGAGTCAACGCCGTGACCTATTTCAATGTCGTCGACCCCGTCCGTGCCGTCGTCGCGATCCAGAACTACATGTACGCGACGTCCCAGGTCGCCCAGACGACGCTGCGGAGCATCCTCGGCCAAATCGAGCTCGACGACCTGCTGCTCAAGAGGGATGAAATCAACCAGCAGCTCCAGACGATCATCGACGAGCTCACCAACCCGTGGGGCATCAAGGTGACCCTCGTCGAGGTCAAGGATGTCGAGCTCCCCGAAGGCATGCGTCGGGCCATGGGGCGTCAGGCCGAAGCCGAGCGCGAGCGCCGGGCGAAGGTCATCCACGCGCTGGGGGAGTTCGAAGCCGCCGAGGCACTCGGCCGCGCCGCGGCGGTGCTCGAGACGCACCCCGCGGCCATGCAGCTGCGCGTGCTCTCGACCATGGTCGAGGTGTCCGCCGAGAAGAACTCGACCCTCATCTTCCCCGTTCCGGTAGAACTCCTTCGCCTCATCGACGCCGCCGCAAAGGGCGTGGGCGCCGAAGGATGAATTCGGAGCAACGCGCTAGACCTTACGCTTCGAGCGCCCCAACGCTGGCCGTCTTGGGGCGGTGCATGATGGGTTCTGGGCTAGCCGGCGGCGCTCGGCATGAGCTGGTTCTCAATC
>JAPSGP010000036.1 GCA_031177445.1 Acidimicrobiia bacterium | reverse complement strand
GGCGCGGAGCTCGAAGTCCCACCACGAGCCCCGCCAGAGCCGAACCTCGTCAGCGCGCTCTAACCCGAAACGAAGAGCGCCATCTCCGCGCTCGTCCCTTTGCGCCCGGCTCAGACCGCTCCCAGCTGCGCGGTGCACTGCGGGCAGCGCGTGGCTGCCATCGGGATCGAGGTCGGGGCAGATGCTCGAGAGCGCCCGCCGACCCCTGAGCGCTAGCAACGCCTCAAGTACAGGCGCTGAGACCGGCGCGGCTCGCCTCGGCTGGGTGCTCCGGCTCAACGGTCTACGATGTCCCAGATGGAGGTCCCAGCGGCATGGACGGTCCACCCCGGCGCGGACCGGGGGGAGGTCGAGGATCTCGTGCGCCGTCTTGCGGAGCGGCTTGGAACTCCAAGCCCCGAGCTGAGAAACGATTTCGTGCTCCTGCCGCCTGACTACGCGAGAGTTGCCAGCGCTCTCGACGAGGTCGAGCCTGGCTGGCGTGAAAAGGCGCTATTGGTCCCACCGGTCGCCTAAGCGGCCAGATTCGGCGCGAACCAGCGGTGGGCGGCGTCGCGTCGAGCCGGCGCTACGGTGACCGGTGCCCGCAGGCGCTGGTTGGCAGGCCCCTCCCCGGTGCTACGAGCCGTGGTCCGTGGGAGTTCGAGTCTCCCTGGGCGCATCAAAAGCCCTGCTGACGCGGCGGTTGGTCGTTGCCGATGCGATTGGCGTCGCGCACGCGCCGACGCGGGGCTTCCCGTTCAGTTGACCCCACGCTCGCCGGCCAGCGAGTGAGGCGGGCAGCATCTGAGACGCTTTGGCCAGGTCGAAACCCCATCCTGGAGGAAGCGATGAAGATCACTTACTTCGCCAGCGCCGGCACCGGCGATGGCACCCGCGCCTCGATCCCGCTCCACCTGGCCGCCAACGGGTCGCTCGAGGTGGGACAGGAGACGTCGATCATCCTCGGCGGCGATGCGACCGAGCTCGTGCTCGAGGGCACCGTCGACGAGGTGGAGGGAGTCGGACTGCCGCCGGCGCGAGAGCTCCTGGCGAAGCTGCGCGAGCACGAGGTTCCCGTCTACGTCTGAAAGGGTTGTGCAGTCGCCCGTGGGGCGACCGACGCGGACCTCGAGAAGCTCAATGGGACCTGGGTCACGCCGCCGGAGGTCGCGCAGCTATTTGCCGACAGCGACCGGATCGTGACGTTCTGACCCGCGCCGAGCCCTTCGCCCTCCGGCGGGAGTCGCGGGAGAGCCTGCCTAGTGCGCCTGGCCGGAGACCTCCACGGCGGTGGCGACGGTCGCTACCGGCCGCGCGCCGCGCTCGGTGCGGGCGACCATCCGGGGGGTCGGCCGATCGGCCTGCACGAGCGCGCGGACGACGTCCTCGTTGAAGGCCGCGGTGAATCCGCGATGCGGCGTCGCCGCCTGCGAGCAATGCGTGGACGTGGTCCCACGGGACTTCGAGGAGCACCGTTCGCTCGCGTGCGCGGATCTCGGCGATGCTGGGATGCGGCCCGAGCACGCCCAGATGCCCGACGGCTCGGCCGGTCCCGCCAGCCGCACGCGCCGCGCCCGCCCGCCACGGCGGATCGTGGTCTCGATGGCGCCGCGGATCACGATGTAGAGGACGCGCTGAAGCTCCCCGGTAGCGAAGACCACGGGGCCCGCGCGGCGAAGAGCCGGCGCAGCCCGGCCACCAGGCTCCCGATGTCGCGCTCGGTGAGCCGTGCGAAGAACAGCGTCTCCAGGTATGCGACCTCTGCGGGCTCTGGCTCGACCTGCACTGGCGCCTCCGACGCCGCGGGGGGCGCCGGCTCGTCACCGAGCGCCTGCGCGATCGCCGCATAGCGGTCTCGCAGGCGCTCCACGGCCAGGTCGCCGATGCAGCGGATAAGTCGAGCGCCTCGCGGCGCGGGTCGGCCCGCAGGACGTCGAAGGCCGCATGATCGAGCGCCCAACCGTGCGTCTCCTCCACCGCGATCGCGGTAGCCGTGCGGAGCCCGGACCCCATCAGCGACATCTCCCCGAGCACCGAGGCGGGACCGAGCATGGCCAGCCTGCGCGACTCACCGAGCGCCTCGCGCGCGGCTTGGACGCGGCCGGACTCGATGATGTACATCCGGTCGCCACGGTCGCCCTCGCGGAAGAGGACGGACCCGGCCGAGGCCGCGAACGGGTGCATCACGCGGGCCAGGTGCTCGCGCTCGCGTGCGGGGATCCCGGCGAAGATCGGAATCGACGCCAGCAGCTCTGCGAGGCTCACATCTCCAGCTCCCGCGTCTCGAGGGCGATCCCGTGGTCGTCGCTGCTCACACGAGCATGGAGTACTCGGGAGCCTCGACCCACTCCGTCCGGTCGCTCGTCAGCGGTTCGGACGCGATGCACGCGGAGCGGCCATGCGGGTCGGGGGCGCACCACAACGTCGTGAAGTCGAACTCGCGCTCGCGCGAGAAGAACGAGTCGTCGTCGGGGTACGAGCCTTAGTCGAAGGCGAAGCGGGTGGCGACGATCGACTGGCCGTCGGCCGCTATCAGGTTCACGGGCGACTGCGTGGATATCCGGCGTCGCTCGCGTATGTCGCGAAGCACTGCCACGCCGTTCTGCGCCGGCGTGACGCGAGCGCCGGGGAACTGAAACGGGTGCAGGTTCTGTTCGCCAACCTGCTCTGCCGGGTCGTAGACAACTCCGCGTACGTGCGCGATCGCAGCGGTGGCGTGCACCTTCATGGCGAGCGCCTTCAGGTTTCGATCGAGCCCGGCACTCCCGGCGTCCTGTAGGTGAAGGGCAGGCCGGGGCTGCGCGAATCCGAGTCCCAGGCAGCGAGGCCAAAGCCGCCGATGTTGAGAAAGGACATCAACCCCGGTGAGACGCTCTGGTTCACCAGCGAGTTCTCGTTTCGGTACAGCAGCTCGTCGAGCAGGATCGGCTCTCCGAGATATGCCAAGACGCGACACATGGTGAGGGCTAAGCAGCGCGCCCCGGCCGCGCATCCGACCCGCCCGTCGGCGCGGGCAGCTCCTGAAGCGTGCGTCCGTAGGTGTTTCGGTAGTCCGCCAGCTCGAATCGCTCGAGAAAGGCCTTCGCGGCCTCCCTTCCGCCGTGGATGAGCGCCGCGCGCCCCGCCGCGGGGATGTCGAAATCGGTGGTCCCGACCTCGCCGGCGGGCACAGGACAGGTCCGTACTCGGGTCGAGCGCGTGGCGAAGCGCTCGTCCCATGCGCTCGACTGGGTCTGCGCGATGTCCGATGCGAGCCGGGCCGGCCATCCGAGCATCCGCACGAACGACCGCAGGCCGCTGCCGACCGATCGCCCGCCGACGAGGCGCAGACCGAAGGTCGGTCGAACCGGGTCGCGCCGGCTCGTGTCGAACAGCCACACGGGAAAATTCGAGAGCGTCCCTCCGTCGACGATGGTGGCCGTCCGGTTCGTGCCGGCGTCCACGAGCTCGACGGGCTCGAAGAAGAACGGGATCGACATGCTCATTCGCACCGCATCGGCGACGCGCACGGTGTCGGGATCGATCGGCGTCGACTCGCCGGACCGCTTGTAACGGCCGAGGTCGTCGGGAAGGACCAGCAGCCGGTGGCCCGTCACGTCGGCCGCGATCATCCGCAGGCGGTAAGGGTGCTCGGGCGGTGTGTCGTTGGCGGCCGGGGGCACGCGCATCTCCCCGAAGGTCATCCCGTCCAGCTCCGAGTCGAACCACTTGCGGAAGACCTCGCCTCGCGCGAGTCCACGCCGGCGGATCAGGTTCAGGCCCCCGCCCAGCACCTTCCCGCCCGGGCCCCAGTCCTGGAACTTGTCGAACGGCGTCCGGTCGAGCAGCGCGGCCAGCTCGTGTGCCGGGTGGCCGGCGGCGAGGTAAGCGGCGATGACGGCTCCCGCGCTCGTTCCTGCCACGTTCACCCAGCGCTCGACCGCGAGCGACTCGTTCTCGGCGAACTCGAGCAGCGCACCGGCGATCGCGAGCCCCTTGATCCCCCCGCCCTCAAAGACGCCGTCGGCCTCGAGCAAGGTCATCCCGCGGAGAGCCTAACCGCATCCGCGGGTGCACCAAGCCGCCACGGGCGGATACGTCCTTCGCCGACTCCGCGGCGATCTACACCGACTGCCCTGCCGCAGTCCTTCGTCGGGCGCGCCGCAAGGACGGCTCGCCGGGCGAGCTGATCGGCGCCGTCAGGGCACGACCGTGGAGTGACTCATCGAATCAACACCCGCGAGCCGAGGGACACGCGCGGGTACAGGTCGATCACGTCCGGCACTCGCATCCGGATGCACCCGTGGGAGGCGCGCGATCCGATTGTCCACGGCTCAGCGGTGCCATGGATGCCGACGCCGCTCGCGACGCCGAGCCAGCGCGCCTTGAGCGGGTTGTCGGGCGCGCCGCCGGGCACGGTCCTGCCGGCGTAGGATCCCGCCCATGGGCGGTTGGGGGCATGCCACGGTGGGTTGACCTGCTTGCTGATGATCCGGAATAGGCCGCCCGGCGTGTCGTATCCAGCGGCGCCCACCGCGATCGGGTAGCTGCGGTCGTAGCGCAGCCGCTTGAAGAGTCGCAACCTGAACCCGCCGCGATCGATGGTCAAGACCGTCGGGTTCAGCCGCGCAAGGCCGTGGTAGGTGATCGCCGCGCGGGTCCTGCGCCGGCGGCCCGTGACCAGCCGTCGTGCCCTGGGATCGCGCAGTACGCGCGCGATCGCCGCGCGCAATCGGTACTCGACGAGCGCCCGCCCGCCGTACGAGCGCCGCCTGATCATCCGCCGTAACGTGATGCGCAGCGTCGCGTTGCGCGGCGCCACGTAGACCCTCTGGCCGAGACGTGCGACAAAGCTCCGGATCAGCTTGCCGTTCAGCCGCACCGCGATCGGGACATCCACGGGCTCGCCCGAGCCAAGAGCGGCAGGAGACCTGGCGGCGCCCGCCTTGAACGCCCGGCGCGCGGTGCGCATGGCCTCGAAGCGCAGCCCAAGTCGCCTCGGCCTGATACGAAAGCGTCTGCCGTCGATGCGGATCGTGAGGGGCGAGCGCAGGCGCGGGCCGAGCACAGCGTCCAGGCGCGCGCCCGCCTCGGGAATCGTGAGCCCGCCTACGCCCACGCCACCGGCCCGAACATCCGGGGCAATGCGGTGAGCTACCGGCGCCGGTGCCGCCGCGGGCGGCACGGGCGGCACCGGCGCCTGAGCCGGAGCGCTGGATGCCAGCCCCAACCACAGCGCCATCGAGACCACTCCAAGCAGCTTCCTCGGCATGCGGGAAGCGTATTACCCTCCCGCCCGGTCGCTTGATAAAGTGACGATCGATACTTGTGCTCCAATGGAGGTGGGCGGATGACGGACACCCGACGGGTGCTGCTTGTCGCGAACCGAACGGCCATGACCGAACCGCTGCGCAACGAGGTGCTCAAGCGCGCGGCAGAGGGACCGGCGAGCTTCCATCTGCTGGTGCCGGCGCACCCGAGCGGGCTGCACCGGGTCGTGGACCCCGAGGTGGCGGGCCGCGAGGAGGCTCAGGCGCGGCTGGACGAGGCGCGGGCAGCACTCGCCGAGGCATCCGGCACGGAGATCACCGGTGAGGTCGGCGACGCCGACCCGATCGCCGCGATCCACGACGCGCTGTCCGCGCGCGACTTCGACGAGATCGTCATCTCCACCCTCCCGAAGCGGCTATCGCGCTGGCTGAAGGTGGACCTTCCCAGCAAGGCGCGCGGCTTTGGGTTGCCCGTGACACACGTCGAGGCGATGCCCTCGGAGGAGTCGGTCCCCGCATAGCCGCGCCGCCGGGCGCGTTCGCAGCTTGACCAATTCAGGGCTTGCGTTCGCCACGCTTCAGCACGTGCTGACGGCTCATGAGGGTCCAGAAGATAGGACCGAGGTTGGCGTCACGTAACGGCGTCACACATGTAGCGCGAGTGAGAGCTGCCTCCTGCGGGGCCGCCAAGGCCCTGTTGTTCGGCAACGGCCAGATGGTCCCGCTCTGAACAACAGGTCGTTTCGACCTCTTCATCGCGGCCCGCTCCCCGCTCTGAGGCATGTCGACATCGTCATCGCGGCCCGCTCCGCCGCCGCTGACGACCGGTTACGCGCGCGCGGGTGGGAGCTTTCGGCGGATGTAGATGTCCGCGGCAAGGCAGCCGGGCGGGCCGCCGGTGACCACGGCGATGACCGGGAACCACCAGCCCCATAGCCCCCTGACCGCCCCCCGCACGACGAGCGCGAGCAGGATCACGAACCCGGCACCGTGCAGCGGGCCCAGGACGTCGACGGTGCTCTCCGCGTGGTCGAGCGCGGCGATCACGAGCGGGACGAGCAGCAGGAAGTCGAGCACCGCCACGATGCCCACGGTTCGCAGGGCACGTCGCACGTCCTCCGGGTCTTGCTCTCGAGCGGTCGCCATCAATGGCCCACGATCGGGGGCGGCGCGCTTGCCTCGACTCGTCCGCCGACCCCCGACAAGAGTCGCACCCTACCCGCAATGAAGGGACGCGTGAATATCGATACGATCGCCACGAAGTTGGAAGAGCTCGGAGCCGGAGCCGGAGGGAGGAAACGCCATGCAGGTGCGCGACGGGATGAACAGGGTCGTCGTGACCGTCGGCCCGGGACACACCTTGCGCGAGGCCGCACGGCGGATGGCGGAGCGCAACGTGGGAGCTGCTGTGGTGGTTGACCTCGATCAGCCCGGTCCCGGGATCTTCACCGAACGTGATCTGCTCTACGCCGACGGAGCCGGCAAGGACATCGACGCCGAGCGGGTCGGAGATCACCTCTCCGCTCAGCTCCAGTACGCCCATGCCGACTGGTCGCTCGAGCAGGCCGCGGAGGAGATGGTCCGCGGTGGCTTTCGTCACATCGTCGTCCTCGGCGGCTCCGATGTCGTCGGGATCCTCTCGATGCGCGACATAGTGCGCTGCTGGACGACTGAAGGCGCGACCTCAGAGAGGACTTCATAGGGTTTACATTATGATTATGTCCAGAGGTTCCAATTGCCCTCGATAGTTCGCCTGCATAGGGTTACCCGCGTGGAGGAGACGGGCGCGGCGCCTGGGAGGATGCTATGACGCCTGAAGGTTCACTGACCGGATCCGAGGCCGCTCTTATCGCGGATCTCGAGGACACCGCGGTTGCGGCTGCGCGCGCGGCGGCACTGGCATGCCAGGAGTGGGTCGGGCGCGGTGACGAGAAGAAGGCCGACGGCGCGGCTACCGACGCAATGCGCGCGGTCCTCGGAGAGGCGCCGGGAAGCGGCACGATCATCATCGGCGAGGGCGAGAAGGACGATGCCCCGATGCTCTTCAACGGCGAGACGGTTGGAAGTGGCGACTCGCCGGAGTACGACATCGCCGTCGACCCGCTCGAGTGCACGACGCTGTGCGCCAAGGGCCTGCTCGGCTCGCTCGCAACGATCGCCATGGCCCAGTCGGGCTCGATGTGGGAGCCCGGCCCCGCGTTCTACATGGACAAGCTGCTGGCGCGGGCCGAGGCAGGCGACGTGATCGACATCACGGATTCGCCCGAGGCCAACCTCGAGCGGATCGCCGAGGCACTCGGCAAGGAGATCTCGGAGCTGCGATGCGTGGTGCTCGACAAGCCGCGCCACGAGGAGTTGATCGGCCGCCTGCATGCCGCCGGGGCACACGTCTCGACACCATCGGACGGCGATGTAGGAGGCGCACTGGCGGTGCTCCTGCCCGACGGCGACGCCGACGTGCTGATGGGCATCGGCGGCACACCCGAGGGCGTGATGACGGCGTGCGCCGCGAAGGCACTCGGCGGATCGATGCAGGGACGCCTCGCTCCCCAGAAGGACGACGAGAAGCAGGCGCTCGAGGGGACGGACCTCGATCGCGTGCTCGAGCTGGACGACATGGTCGGCGGAGACGCGTTCTTTGTCGCCACGGGGGTAACAGGGGGGTTAGTTGCGGCGCCGCGACGGGAAGCAGAGTGGTATGTGACGGAGTCGATGGTCGTCGCCGCCGGCTCGGTGAAGCGCGTGATCGCGCACACGCCGGTTGACGATGAGGCAACAGACGGAGGTACGCACTGATGACAGAGCATCGGCAGGAGCTTGAAGAGACCGCCAGGGCGATGGTCGCCAAGGGCCAGGGGATCCTGGCCGCGGACGAGAGCACCGGCACCATGACCAAGCGCCTCGAAAAGGTGGGCGTGGAGTCGAACGAGGAGACCCGGCGCACATTCCGCGAGCTGCTCGTGACTACGCCGAACGCCGGCGACAAGATCAGCGGCGTGATCCTCTACGACGAGACCATCAAGCAGAAGACCTCGGACGGCAAGCCCTTCCCCGAGATGCTGCAAGAAGTGGGGATCATCCCCGGCATCAAGGTCGACACCGGCGCAAAGCCGCTTGCAGGCTCCGACGAGGAGAAGGTCACCGAGGGCCTCGACGGCCTGCGCGAGCGCTTCGAGGAGTACAAGGAGCTCGGCGCGCGGTTCGCCAAGTGGCGCGGCGTGATCAACATCGGCGACGGCAAGCCGACCGACTACGCGATCCACGTCAACGCGCACGCCCTCGCGCGCTACGCCGCGCTGGCGCAGGAGGCGGGCATCGTCCCGATCGTGGAGCCGGAGGTCATGATGGACGGCGACCACACGATCGACGTCGCAGAGGAGGCCACCGGCAGGACGCTCGAGGGCGTCTTCCGCGAGCTCGAGCTCCAGCAGATCCATCTGCCCGGCATGGTGCTGAAGCCGAACATGGTGCTTGCCGGCTACGAGTGCCCCGACCAGCCGAGCGCCGAGGAGGTTGCCGAGCGCACGATCAACCTCTTCCGCGGGATCGTGCCGGAGGAGGTGCCGGGGATCGCGTTCCTCTCGGGCGGCCAGACCGACGAGCAGGCCGCGGCGAACCTCAGCGCCATGAACAACGTCGAGGATCTCCCCTGGGAGATCACGTTCTCCTACGGCCGCGCGCTGATCGGCTCGCCGCTCAAGGTGTGGAGCGGCGAGGAGGACAACATCCAGAAGGCGCAGGAGGCCTTCGCCCATCGCGCGAAGTGCAACGCCGCCGCACGCCAGGGCGAGTACTCGGAGGACATGGAGAAGGAGCTCGTGGCGTGACGATCGCCGGCTCGATTTCGGATGGGGCGGCCGTTGCCGCCCGGCGAAGGACCACGTGATCGACGTAGCGTTCACGCCCCGCGACCTCGGCTCCGCCGATGTCGCGGTAGTAATCGACGTGTTGCGAGCGACCACGACGGTGGCCGCCGCATTGGCGGCGGGCCACCGCCGGGTTCTCTGCTGTGAGGAGGTGGACGCCGCGGAGGATCTGCGCGGGCCGAACCGCCTGCTCGCCGGGGAGCGCGACAACGTCGAGATTCCCGGCTTCGACCGCGGCAACTCGCCGATCGGGTTCGACGGCGACGGCGGTGGCGACGTGGTCCTGACCACGACCAACGGGTCGCGGGCGATCGTGGCCGCCGCCGCGCGATCGCGAGAGGTCATTCTCGCGTCGCTCGTCAACCTCGATGCGGTCCTCGCGGGTCTGCCGGAAGACGACGTGACGGTCGTCTGCGCCGGCACATCCGGCGGCATGGCGGTCGAAGACGTCTACGTTGCCGGCCGCATCGTGCAGCGACTCGAGGGCGAGCGCACGGACGCCGCCATCATGGCCGAGCTCGTGACGGAGGCCTACCCGGATGCGCGCGAGGCGTTGACGGTGGGCGCAAATGCCCGAAAGCTCATCGAGACCAACCAGGAGGATGACATCGACTATTGCGCCGAGGAGTCGGTTCTGGACGTCGTTCCGCGGGTAACGGGGACGATGCCAGGCGTGGCGTTCGTAGCGGAGTGCGGCTCCGCACGAGTCCACGCGACACGTCCGAGGCAAGCACAAGCTTTAGACAGAAATCTATAGTTACCACGTTGTAATTCACTTTGTAGTTATGTGTCAGGGGTGTACCGTCGCAGGGCGCGGCACCCGAAGAGGAGAGGTAAGGAGCGGCGAATGAGCCCATCTGACGAGAACGGCGCATCGAAGCAAAACGGCAGCGAGGACAAGAAGGACCGCTGGGCATCCGGCGTAACGCCGTATGCCGAGATGGGCTACTGGAACGACGAGTACGAGCCGAAGAACACGGACGTGCTCTGTGCGTTCCGGATCACGCCGCAGGAGGGCGTCGATGCCATCGAGGCCGCGGCGGCGGTGGCCGGCGAGTCCTCGACCGCGACCTGGACGGTCGTCTGGACCGACCGCCTCACGCCGCACTCGCACTACCAGGCGAAGGCCTACTCAGTCGAGGAGGTTCCGGAGACCGAGCCGCAGCAGTACATCGCGAAGATCGCCTATGACATGGATCTCTTCGAGGAGGGCTCGATCGCGAACCTGACCTCCTCGATCATCGGCAACGTCTTCGGGTTCAAGGCGCTCAAGGCGCTGCGGCTCGAGGACATGCGGATCCCCCACTCGTACCTGAAGACGTTCCCGGGGCCCCCGCACGGGATCGTGATGGAGCGCGAGTACCTCGACAAGTTCGGGCGCCCGCTGATCGGCGCGACGACGAAGCCGAAGCTCGGCCTCTCCGCCAAGAACTACGGCCGGGTCGTGTACGAGGCGCTGCGCGGCGGCCTCGACTTCACGAAGGACGACGAGAACATCAACTCGCAGCCGTTCATGCGCTGGCGCGACCGCTACGTCGCGGCGATGGAGGCCGTCCACCGCGCCTCGGCTGCGACGGGTGAGGTCAAGGGCCACTACCTGAACGTCACCGCGGCGACGATGGAGGAGATGTACGAGCGGGCCGAGTTCGCGAAGGAGCTCGGCAGCATCATCATCATGATGGACCTCACCGTCGGCTACACGGCGATGTCGTCGATGTCGAAGTGGGCGCGGGCCAACGGCCTGATCCTGCACCTCCACCGCGCGGGGCACGGCACCTACACGCGCCAGAAGACGCACGGCGTGAGCTTCAGGGTGATCGCCAAGTGGTGCCGGATGCTCGGCGTCGACCACATCCACGCGGGCACCGTCGTCGGCAAGCTCGAGGGCGATCCGGGGATGATCAAGGGCTACTACGACACCTGCCGCGACCGCAAGCTCGAGGTGGACCCGGAGACGGGCATCTACTTCGACATGGACTGGGCGTCGCTCGCCCCGACCATGCCGGTCGCCTCGGGCGGTATCCACGCCGGCCAGATGCACCAGCTGCTGCAATACCTCGGCGAGGACGTCGTCCTCCAGTTCGGCGGCGGCACGATCGGGCACCCGCAGGGCATCGCGGCGGGCGCAACGGCCAACCGCGTTGCGGTCGAGGCGATGATCAAGGCGCGCAACGAGGGTGCGGACTACGTCAACGACGGCCCCGACATCCTCAACGAGGCGGCGAAGGGCGTGCCGGAGCTCAAGTCGGCGCTCGAGGTGTGGAAGGACATCACGTTCGACTTCGAGTCGACCGACACGCCCGACAAGGTCGCCGAGCCGACGGCCACGAAGTCATAAGGCCGCTCAGAAAGGCAGGAGAGACACCATGAGAGTCACACAGGGAACCTTCTCGTTCCTCCCCGACTTCACCCACGAGGACATCGAGAAGCAGATCAGGTACGCGCTCGAGAACGGCTGGGCGATGATGCTCGAGTACACCGACGATCCCCATCCCCGCAACTCGTTCTGGGAGATGTGGAAGCAGCCGGAGTTCGAGCTCGAGCCCGACGACAGCGACGTCGTGTTGAATGAGGTCAAGCAGTGTTGCGAGGCCTACCCGAACCACTACGTCAAGCTGGTGGCCTACGACAGCTCGCTCGGGCGCCAGAGCTCGCGCTTCAGCATCATCGTGAACCGACCGAAGGAGGAGCCCGGCTACCGGCTCGTCCGGTCGGAGAAGCACGACCGCACGGTCCAGTACACGGTCGAGCCCTACGTACACCAGGAAGCGGTGGGCCGCCGCTACGGCAACGAGGCCGACCTCGCCACGACGCGCGATCCCGCGGCGGTGCAGGACGCCACGCCGAGCCGCGACTCGCCGCTCGCGGCCAAGGAGGACGGCGAGGGCCCCGCGCCGTACGAGGACGTCGTCCCCGAGAAGGATGAGGGCGTCGGCGAGTCGTAGAGGTGGCGCGCGGCAAGGACACGACCGGTAGACCATTGGATCCGGAGGCGCAGGCAGCGGACGGCGGGGATGGGGGCTCCTCGTCGTCCGACGAGGAGTTCGCCGGCACGGTCATCGAACCGGAAGAGGAGTCGAAGGGGGGCACCGCCATCGGGGAGATCGACTTCTCGGAGGCCGTGGATGACGGCAAGGCGGACGTCCAGACCGTCGTGCGCGACTCGCGGATCCAGGAGGTCCTCGACGAGCTCGACAACGAGTTCATCGCGCTCGAGGCGGTGAAGAAGCGGATCCGCGAGATCGCGGCGCTGCTCGTGATCGAGCGGCTGCGGGCGGAGATGGGGCTGGCCACCGAGGCGCCCACGCTGCACATGAGCTTCACGGGCAGCCCGGGCACCGGCAAGACCACGGTCGCGCTCAAGATGGCCAGCATCCTCCACCGGCTCGGGTACATCGACAAAGGCCAGCTGATCGCCGTGACGCGCGATGACCTCGTCGGGCAGTACGTCGGTCATACAGCGCCAAAGACGAAGGAGGCCGTGAACAAGGCGATCGGAGGCGTGCTCTTCATCGACGAGGCCTACTACCTGTACCGGCCCGACAACGAGCGGGACTACGGCCAGGAGGCGATCGAGGTGCTCCTGCAGTCGATGGAGACCCACCGCGAGGAGCTGGTCGTAATAATGGCCGGCTACAAGGAGCCGATGAACGACTTCTTCGTGGCCGCTCCGGGCTTGGGTTCGCGCATCGCCCACCACATCGACTTCCCCGACTACACGCCCGACGAGCTGATGCAGATCGCCGACCTCATGTTCCAACGGCAGACCTACGACCTGAGTGATGAGGCGAAGAAGGCCTTCCACGAGTACATCGAGCTTCGCGTCGAGCGGCCGCGCTTCGCCCACGGCCGCAGCATCCGCAACGCGATCGACCGGGCGCGCATGCGGCAGGCGATGCGCCTATTCGACTCGGAGGCTCAGCTGACGAAGGAAGACCTGATGACAATCGAGGCCGAGGACATCCGGCAGAGCTCGGTGTTCACGGACACGGAGGAGGAAGAGCCAGACAGCGCCTCCAGCTCCAATGGGAGCTCGGAGGACGGGGAGTCCTGAGGGCGAGACTCGACGACGATGCCGTCAGCACCGCGTTCTCTCGCAGCGCAACAGTCGGCATCAGCGGGCGGGCGCCAGCGCGCTACGGTCCGCGGGGCCGCCAAACACTGATCGAGGGAGGGAACCATGCCGCGCCCCATCATCCTTGGCGTCGTCGGCGATTCAGCGGCCGGCAAGACGACCATCACCAGGGGTCTCGTCCGCATCTTGGGCGCTGACAACGTCACGCACGTGTGCACCGACGACTACCACCGGTATGACCGGACGCGACGCGCCGAGCTCGACATCACCCCGCTCGATCCGGAGTGCAACTTCATCGACATCATGGCCCAGCATCTGCTTCATCTGCGCCGTGGCGAGGCGATCCTCAAGCCGGTGTACAACCACTCCGACGGCACGTTCAGCGCGCCGATCTACGTATCTCCGAACCCATTCACCGTAGTCGAAGGGCTGCTCGGCTACCACACGCCGGAGATGCGCGAGTGCTACGACGTACGTGTCTACCTCGCGCCCCCCGAGGACCTGCGTCGCAGGTGGAAGGTCGCGCGCGATACCTCGCGCCGTGGCTACACCACCGACAAGGTCCTCACGGAGCTCGACCGCCGCGAGCCGGATTCGCAGGCCTACATCCGGCCCCAGGAGAAGCACGCCGACATGGTGATCTCGTTCACCCCGAACGGTGGGGATCGGGACTCGGAGCACCTCGACGCCGAGCTGGTGTTGCGCGATGGGCTGCCTCATCCCGACCTGTCGCCGTTCGAGGGCAACGGCAAGGGCGGCCTGCAGGTTGCCGACCACGAGGGGGAGTGTCACGTGTGCATCCCCGGCGACATCGATCGCGAGCGCGCCGGCGAGATCGAGGAGGCCATCTGGGAGCGGCTCCACTTCGCCACCCACCTGCGCTCACAGCGTCTCGGCGAGTTCACGATCGGCAACGACCTGCACCGCTCCGAGTCGCTGGCGCTCGTCCAGCTGCTCATCCTCTACCAGCTCGTCACCGCAAAGGCGGCCATCGCCCTCGGCGGCGAGAGCGCCCGCACCGGCGAGCGCCCCATCCCCGAGTTCCGAACCCTGGGCGCCGAGAACAGGCAGGGGCTCGAGGAGCAGCAGGGCTCGGGCAAGCGGCCCGTCGAGGAGCTCGAGGACGCCGAGGAGGAGCCGGCGGCGTCGCAGGACGGCGGAGGCGTTCAGGCGCCGGAGAAGGCCGCCGCGAAATAGAGGGGAATGACACCGGGGGCTCGCGCCCCCGGACCCCCCGCCGCGCTTGCCCTACGTC
>JAPSGP010000186.1 GCA_031177445.1 Acidimicrobiia bacterium | reverse complement strand
CAACATGGCCCACTGTGGCGCACCGCCGTGCCTACCTCTATCGCGCGGTGCTCAACGAGGCGCGAGCGACCCACCGATCACGAACGCGCCGGGTAGCACGTGAGCGACGGACCGCGCTTTCGGAGGTTGCTCCGGACGCACCCGAACCCCGCCCTGATGTCCTCGCCGCCGTCGGCCGCCTCGCACCGCGCCAGCGCGCGGTCGTCTTCCTGACGTACTGGGACGACCTCGACCCGACTGCGGTCGGCGAGATCCTCGGGATCACCGACGGAGCCGTGCGCCGCCACCTCGCCCGCGCCCGCAAGACACTGAGGAGGCTCCTCGATGAGTAGCCAGCTCGACCAACGAATCCGACGACTGGTCATCGAGCTCGTGGACTTCGCCCCGCCGCCGCCAGCCTTCGACGCGCTTCCTACGCCAACACCGAACCATCGCCGTCTGCGACCGGCCGTGGTGGTTGTGGCAGCGGCGCTCACAGTGGTCACGCTCGCTGCCAGTGCCGCATGGCTCGTGCGGGATCACTCGGCGCAGACCCGCCTTTCAGGACGAAACGGCGGGCGGACGATCGAACTTCGCATCGACACAATTCCGCGAGGGGTTTCGCCGCGGATCATCGACGGTGTTCCAGTGTTTCTCGTACGCAGGAACGACACGGTGAGAACGTTCCTCACAGACGTTCAGCATCTTCCGGGCGAGCGGACGCTCTGGTGGTGCCCCGACGAGCGCGTGTTCCGCGCACCCGAACACGCCGAGACCTTCGATGCGGATGGTCATGTGGTCGGCGGGCCCACGGCGTACGGCCTCGACCGATTCCCGACAAAGGTCGAAGGCGAAGCAGTTCGCATCAACGTCACGCGGGTGATCCCGGATGAGACACCGCGCGGCGCTCAGCCACCGCCGGTATACCCGCCTGGACGCGTCACCTTCTGCGACAACCCCGTCAAGAGCCGTGATTCGACGACGCGATTCATCAGGATCGAAGCACTGCCCACGCTGAAGTTCGATGCGGATCGATACGAGGTCCGGGCGGGAGTCGTAGACATCCGCTTCATCGACCGTGGTGGGACGCACATGCTCGTGTTCCGTCGAAAGAGCCTGCGCGATTTCAAGCTTCTGGTTCCCGCCGGGCGAAATCGCGGAAAGGTGCGGCTCGAGCCTGGTAGATACCTCGTCTACTGCGACATCCCAGGACACCGCGCCGCGGGCATGGAGGCCACCGTCGTCGTCACGCCGTGACACACCTACACTCCGGCGCGTGATCGACGAGGCGAAGCTCGACGATCTCCTCGCCCGGGCCCAACGAGACGTCGACGATGGGCTGCTCCCGTCGTGCCAGCTCGCTGTCGGTATCGACGGGAAGGTTCCGGTGTTCGAGACGTTCGGCGACGCCACCAACGAGCATCGCTACGTCATCTTCTCCGCCACGAAGGGCGTCGTCGCGGCAGCGATCTGGCTGCTCATCGGCGACGGGCTCCTCGACCCGTCGGCGCCCGTCGCCGACACCATCGAGGAGTTCGCCGCCAACGACAAGCACACGATCACCGCCGAGCAGCTCCTGAGCCACACCGCCGGCATCCCTCGTGCCCCGCTCGGCCCGCCCGAGTGGTTCGACCGCGAGCGCCGCATCGAGCGCTTCGCGCAGTGGCGGCTCAACTGGGAGCCCGGCACGCGCTGTGAGTACCACGGCACGTCGGCGCACTGGGTGCTGGGCGAGATGATCGAGCGCATCTCGGGCAGCGACTACCGCGACTTCGTGCACGAGCGCATCGCCGATGCCCTCGGCCTCGCCGCACTCCGGCTCGGAGTACCGGAAGCCCAGCAGGACGACATCCGCAGGGTCGTCGCCGTCGGCGAGCCGCCAACAGACGAGGAGTGGGCGTCGCTCGGCCTCGCCGGCATCGAGATCCCCGCCGAGATCAACGACGTGACCATCGCCCGGTTCGCCGACACCGAGACGATCGCGCTCGGCGTCCCCGGCGCTGGCGCGGTCTCCAACGCCTCCGACGTCGCCCTCCTCTACCAGGCGCTGCTCCACAACCCCGGGCGCATCTGGGACCCGGATGTGCTCGCCGACGGCACCGGGAACGTGCGCGTCCGCTTCGACGAGCCCACCGTCGGCGGGCCCGCGAACCGGACCCTCGGCCTGCTGGTCGCGGGGGACGACGGGTTCGCCGTCAACCGCGGCTTCGGCAAGACCAACTCGCCCCGGGCATTCGGCCACAGCGGCGCCGGCGGGCAGCTGGCGTGGGCGGACCCTGCGACCGGACTGTCGTTCTGCTACCTCACCGACGGGAGCGACGCCAACCTGTTACGCGAGGGCCGGCGCCGGGTAGCCCTCTCCAATCGGGCGGGTGGCCTGGTTTACTAAGGCGAGCGCAAGCGAGCCGATATGGGGAGGCGGTGGCGGCTTCGCCGACCGCCGCCGAACGGAATCCGAGCGAGCCACTCGAGCCGGGGGTGTGGTGCGTGCGACAGATGCTCGGTGCCGACGAGTACCACCTCTACGTCGAAGCGCCGTACCAGCCGCAGCACACGCTCAAGTCGATGCTGATCGATCCGGCGGGCGCGCACGAACCGCTCACCTTCGACCGCGTCCGCGAATGGGCCGGCAACGTGCTGCCCCACATCGAGCCGTTGCGTTGGCAGCTCGCCGGTCGACCGATCGGGCTCGGCCACCGGTTCTTGCTCGACCGGCCGGAGCTCGACCTCGACTACCACGTGCGGCTCGCCATCGCCGAGCCTCCGGGTGGTCGTGAGGAGCACAGCGCCGTGCTCGGACGGATCATGGCCGGGTCGCTCGACCGCGCCCGTCCGCTGTGGCAGCTGTGGCTGGTCGAGGGGCTGACCGACGGCAAGGTCGCGCTCGTGTGGAAGCTGCACCACGCGCTCGCCGACGGCGGTGGCTGCGTCGACCTGTTCGAGGCCGCGTTCCAGCACGCCGCCGACGAGCGCCCGCAGTTGCACGCCCAGCGGCCGCCCGCCGATCCACCGGCCGACCGCATGGAGCTCGTGCGCGAGGGCTGGCGCACGATCCCGCCGCGGGTCAAGAAGTTCCCCGGGCTCGTGTACCGGTCACTGCGCGCCGCCCGCGTCGGGTCCCGGCGCCGCAAGCAGGGACTCCCCGGGCCGGCCCGCCCCTTCGAGGCCCCCGAGACGCGGCTCAACCGGCCGTTCACACCCAACCGGTCGTGCGTGTGGACCTCGCTCCCGTTCGACGACATCACCACGGTGCGGAAGACGTTCGACTGCACGGTGAACGACGCCTTCGTCGCGGTGTCCGCAGGCGCGATCCGTAACTACCTCGAACGACGGGGCGAGCTCCCCGACAAGCCGCTGACGACCAACATCCCGGTCTCGATCCGCGCCGACCACGAGCGCGGCATCTTCGGCAATCGTGTCAGCACGTGGTTCGTGAGCCTCGCCACCGATGTCGCCGATCCGGTCGAGCGTCTGGCCACGATCAAGCACAACACGCGCGCGGCACGCGAGTACTACGAGGCGCGCCACTCCGAGCGACTGCTGTTCGAGTGGCAGGATTACGACTGGCTGTTCAAGCCGTTCGTGATGATGGGCCACGTTTCGACGCGACTCGCCAAACGCCCCGCCTACAACACGATCGTGTCGAACGTGCGCGGGCCGAAGCCGCTGTGGCTCGACGGCGCCGAGATCCTCGACGTCCAGTCCATGGGCCAGCTCGCGTCCGGCCTCGGGCTCAACCTCACCGGATGGACCTATCGCGGACAGATGCACGTCGGTGTCGTGGCCTGCCCCGAGCACGTGCCCGATCTGTGGGATCTGGCCGACGGCCTCCCGGTGGCGCTGGCCGAGCTCAAGGGGGCCGCGCTGGCGCGCCAGCCCGCCGCGGTCTAGCCGACCCGGTGCGCTCGCCGAGTCGCGCCAGCTCGAGCCCGACTCACGACGGCATCGTGAGCGGGCGGCCCTGCTCGTGGTATTGCTGCTGCCATTCCTTCGGCGGCGGGTCCGATCGCTTCGTACCGGCGCCGAACAGCCGCGGCACCTCGGCGGCCAGCTCCGCGGCGGTCCACCCGCGATCGTGGCGCTCGAAGGTGCTGTCGATCTCCCAGGAGCGCACGTGCTCCACGACACCGCCCCGGACCTGGAAGCACTGCCCCGAGATCCAGCCCGCCGCCGGGGACGCGAGGAAGCTCACCATCTCGGCGACGTGCATCGGATCGGTCGGGTCGAACGCCTCCTCCTGCGCCCGCGCACGGTCGATGCGCCAGCCCACCGCGGCCAGACGCGTGCGCGCCGACGGCATGATCACGTTGGCGGTAACGCCGTACGGAGCCATCTCGGTGGCGACCGCGTCGGTGAACGCCAGCACGCCCGCCTTCGCGGCGACGTAGTTCGACTGCCCGGCCCCGCCGTAGAGGAGGAGGCCGGTAGAAGTGTTGACGAGCCGCCCGTAGCCGCCGCGCCCCGCCTTGTGCTCGGATCGCCACCACCGGCAGGCCGCCCGGGTGACGGCAAAGGTGCCGGTGAGGTGCACGCGCAGCACGTCGTCCCACTCGGCGTCCTCGAGATTGAAGACCATGTGGGGACGGCCGATCCCGGCGTTGTTCACGACGATGTCGAGCCCGCCCCACGTGTCGACCGCGCGTTGCACGAGCGCGCCGCCGCCGGCGGGCGTCGAGATGTCGTGGCCGTCGGCGATCGCCTCTCCGCCGCCGGCGAGGATCTCGGCCACCGCCTCCTCGGCCGGCGTCTCCCCGGTTGCGCTCCCGTCCATGGCGACGCCCAGGTCGTTCACGACCACGCGCGCGCCGTATGCCGCCAGCCGCGTCGCCTCGGCTCGTCCGATCCCGCGTCCGGCGCCGGTGACGACCGCGACCTTGCCCTCGAGCATGCCGCTCACGTCGTCTCCAACACCGAGGCGCGGCCCCGACGCTCGAACCGGGCCCGCAGCTCGGCGCGGTCGGTCGCGTCCATGAGCCGGTACCGCGCGTCCCGGCTCTCCGGACGCCACCAGACTGGGTCGTCGGTCTCCCAGCGATCGCCCCGAAGCACCCGCTTGAGCACCTTGCTCGTCTCGGTGACGGGGAGCGAAGCCGCGACCCGGACGACGCGGGGGCCCCACTTCGTCCCCAGGTCGGACTGGTCGCGCAGAAACTCGGCGAAGCCCTCGGGGTCGAACACCGCGCCCGGCCGCAGCTGCACCGCCGCCATCACCTGGTCGCCGACGTCGGGGTCGGGCACCGCGTACACCGCCGCTAGCACGACGTCGGGATGGCGGGCGAGGATGCGCTCGATCGGCGCAGCGGCGAAGTTCTCGCCGTCGACGCGCAGCCAGTCGTAGTCGCGACCGGCGAAGTAGATGAAGTTCTGCGCGTCCCTGTAGGCGAGGTCACCGGTCCAGTAGATCCCGTCGTGCACCCGGGCCTGGTTGGCCTCGTCGTTCTTCCAGTAGCCCTCGAAGCCGGCGGCGCCGAGCCGGTTGGCGAGCTCGCCGATCGCCTCGTCGGGGTTCGACAGCTTGCCGGCCTCGTCGAAGCGGGCCGGCGGGCATTCTTGGCCGGTCTCCGGATCCAGCACGACGACCCCCTCGCCCCCGACGCCGAGCGCGCCCTTGGGCATGTCGGGCGACCGCGACACGACGGTGCCGCCCTCGGTGGAGCCGTACGAGTCGATGACCGGCACACCGAAGCGCCGGGAGAAGCGGTCGATGTCGAGATCGGCAGCCTCGTTGCCGAAGACCAGCCGGAGCGGGTTGTCGGCGTCGTCGGGCTGCTCCGGCGTGGCCAGGATGTACGACAGCGGCTTGCCGACGTAGTTGAAGAAGGTCACGCCGTAACGACGGACGTCGGGGAGGAAGCCCGACGCCGAGAACTTCCGCCGCAGCGCCATCGTGGCGCCGCCGGCGACGGCGGGGGCGAAGCCGGCGAAGAGCGCGTTCGAGTGGAACATCGGCATCGCCTGGTAGGCGACGTCGCCCGGCTGGAGCGGCACCATCTGGGACAGGACCTCGCCCGCCCGGGCCAACCGGCCCTGGGAGCAGAGGCACGCTTTCGGGTTCCCCGACGTCCCCGAGGTGAACAGGAGGAGGTAGAGGTCGGAAGCGTCCGCCTCCGTCGACGGCAGTGGCGCGCCCGCGTGGCGGGCGACGGCCTCGCCGTAGTCGTCGCTCTCGACCACCAGCACGCGCTCGGACGGGGCGCCGAGCTCGAGCCCGTCGAGCAGCGGCAGGTGGCGCTCCTCGGTGACGATGA
>JAPSGP010000185.1 GCA_031177445.1 Acidimicrobiia bacterium | reverse complement strand
CTCGTGGCGGCCGGGTACTCGGGCCACAGAGCGCCTTGGGACGCGTTCTGGGGTCAGCGCGTGGTCGGGGTGCCCCCGAACCGGCCACCGCTCGCCGTGACCAACCATGACGCCCCGGCGAGCCGCACGCCATCGGCTGTCTCGAACGGCGCCAACGCAGTTCGTACCGCATCGAGTGCACGCCGCTCGGCATCGGGTGACCGGTGCGGCAGTGTCCTCGAACGACGAGCTCATTCGGCGAAGCGGAAGATAGCTCGTCGAGCACCGCCGCCGGCGTCCCCGACCGTTGTCTGTCACGGCGATCTCCACCCGTTCAACGTCCTCGTCGACGACCACGACTGGTGCGTCCTCGACTGGACCGGCGCGCTCGTGGCCGACCCCGCCTACGACGTTGCCTTCACCAACCTGCTGCTGAGTCACCCGCCGCGCGTGGCGCCCGCGCCCCTCAAACCCGCGATCGCCCTCGCGGGGCGCTCTATCGGCCGTCGCTTTCGCACGCAGTACCAGTCGCTGAGCGGCAACACGATCGACAGGACCCGGGCTGCGCTGGTTCACGGCATGGCAAGCGCTGCGGATCGTGCTCGACCTCGATGGTTGGCGTCGCGACGGCCGCGTGTCCGACTACGCCGGTCATCCGTGGTTCTCGCTCGAGCCGGCGCTTCGACGACACCTGGAACGCCTGCCGTCTTAATCACAACCTGGGTTGGACCTCGCGCAAGCAGCCCGCGACCACGGCGCCGGACACAGCGGTGAGGACACCCACGATCACGATCGCGCTCGACATGCCGAGCGAATCGCTGGCGAACCCGACGAGCAGCCCGCCCACTGCATAGCCGAGGTCACGCCAGAGGCGATAGACGCCGATCGCCGAGGCGCGCGAACTCGGATGGGCGCGGTCGCTGATCGCGGCGATGAGCGTCGGGTACACGAGCGCCGTGCCCAGGGCCATGCCGAGCGCGGCGACCACCCATCCGGTCAGCGCCCCTGCGAGCACGAAGCCGACGATGCTCAGCGCCTGCACCCAGAGTCCGGCGACGATCAGCGGTTTCCGCCCGACGCGATCGGACCACGCACCCGTCACGAGCTGGGCGAGCCCCCACGACGCGGGGTAGATCGCGGTCACGACCCCGATGCGTCCGACCGAGAGCCCCTCGCGAGCGAGAAAGAGTGGAAGGAGACCCCACACCATCGCGTCGTTGAGATTGTTCACGAGCCCGGCCTGGCAGAGCGAGGAGAGCGACGGGTCGCGAAACGTCGTGTCGGCAAACGTCGCCCGAAACCGACGGTGAATCGTCCCGTTGCCGTACCGCCGCGCCTCCTCCTCGGCGTGCCCGCGTGTCTCCCGCACGAAGCACACCGACAGCAGCAATCCGCTGACGGCGATCACGATGCCGAGCAGGAACGGCGCCGGTCGGGGCCCGTAGCGGGCGGCGAGCTGGCCGGTCACGAACGCCGCGATCGCCACCGCGCCGTAGCCGGCCGCCTCGTTGAGCCCGAGCGCGAGCCCACGGCGCTTCGGGCCCGCAAGGTCGACCTTCATGATCACGGTCGTGGACCACGCGAGGCCCTGGTTCACGCCGAGGAAGACGTTGGCCGCGACCACGACCGACCAGCTCGGCGCCCAGATGATCATCGGGGCGACGGGCAGCGCCGCCACCCAGCCCAGGACGAGCAGCGGCTTGCGGCCATAACGATCCGAGAAGTGCCCGGCCGCGAGGTTGGTGGCGGCCTTCACCACGCCGAACGCGACGAGGAACGAGAGCGTCGCCGACGCAGATGCGACACCGAAGTCGCGCTTCGCCAGGAGTGGGAGCACCGTGCGTTCGATGCCGACCATCGCTCCAACGAACGCGTTCACGACGACGAGCAGGACGAATTGGCGCCAGTTGGCCCCGAGGCCGAGTCGCGGCGCCTGCGTCTCGGCGGTGGATCTCACCGGTCGACCGGCAGCCCTGCAGCCCCCCAGGCAGCGATCCCTCCGAAGAGGTTCACGGCGCGAGAGCCGCGCGGCCCACCGCGACCGCGCGGCCTTCGCGTCTCCATTCCGGAAAGCCGTCCTCGAGTCGGCGAGCTTCGATTCCCTTGCTGCGGAGCAGCCGCACGGCATCGTCGGCGTACACGCAGTACGGCCCTCTGCAGTACGCCACGATCTCGACCTCGCGTGGCAACTCCTCGAGACGACGGCGCAGCTCCGCGATCGGGAACGACGTTGCACCCGCGACATGGCCGGCTTCGAACTCGGGGCTCGGTCGGACATCCAGCACGGTGACGTCCCCTCGCTGCAACCGCGCCGAGAGCTCGTCTCGGGTGATGGCCTCGAGGCCGTCGCGCTCTCCGAGATACGCGCTCGCGAGCCGTTCGACTTCCGCCACGTGCTCGGCCGCCACCTCGCGCACGGCCGTCCAGAGCTCGGCGACACGCTCGCTCGCGAGTCGGTAGTAGATGCGGGTGCCGTCCCTGCGAGTGGTGAGCAGGCCGGACCGAGCCAGCGTCCGGAGGTGATGCGACGTGTTTGCGACGCTCTGATCGATCTCAGCCGCGAGGTCGTCCACCGACCGCTCGCCCTGCGCCAACACATCGACGATCTCGGCCCGCCGCCCGCTCGACAAGGCCTTGGTCACCGACGCCAGCGCCTCGAACAGCGCGTCCTTCGCCGTACGACTGCTCAAGGCGTCACGCTGGCTTCGTGCCCCGGAACACGTAGGCGAACACGTCGTAGGCACGCGCGTTCTGCTCGCCGCCCGATCCACCGAAGGCGTCGATCGGCGACGAGATGCTCAGATTCTCGAAGCCGGCCGCTTGCAGCGTCGAGCACCAGTCGTCGAGCGGAAGCCCGCCGGCGATACAGCCGGTCCAGAGGTCGATCTCACACACGGCGGCAGACGGCAGCGGCTTGCCGTTTGCGATGTCGGCGAACTGGAGTATCCCGCCGGGGCGAAGCACACGGAAGGCCTCGCTGAACACCGTCTTCTTGTCCGCGCAGAGGTTGATCACGCCGTTCGAGATCACGACGTCCGCCCATCCATCCTCGATAGGCAGCTCCTCGAGCAATCCCTCGCGAAACTCGACGTGGTCGGGCTCGAGCAGCTCCTTGGTGCCCCGCGACTTCGCCAGCATCTCGGGCGTCATGTCGACGCCGATGACCCGTCCAGCAGGGCCGACGGCAGCGGCGGCGACGAAGCAATCGAACCCGCCACCCGACCCGAGGTCGACGACCCGCTCACCCGGGGCCAGTCGCCGGACCGAGAACGGGTTCCCGACCCCGGCGAACGACTCGACGGCACGATCGGGCAGCCCATCGACGAGCTCGCCGTCGTAGCCGAGGAGCGCGGCGAGCTTGCGCCCGGTGTGGAAATGGAAGCTGCCGCCCGGCTCGAGCGCGACCTCGCGGTACTTCTCCCGCACCTCCGCGCGCAGGGCCTGTGCATCGACGCTCGTTGCTTCGGTCATCGTCCTCCCTCTCTCAGGCTTGGAGGAGCGTACGGGGCTGGGTCTGTTTTGTCAAGAGCTCATTTGAGCACTTGACAATGTCTCGGTACCGAGGCCGCCGGACCGATCAGGAAGACGCTGCGCTCGACCGAGGTGGATCTCCGCGTGCCGGTACTCTGCGATGTCGAGATCGCGGCCGGACTCCGCCGCGCGATCATTGGTGGAGCGCTCTCGCTCACGAGAGCCGGCGACGCCATCGAGGACTACCTCGATCTCCCGATCGTTCAGCACGGACACCAGTGGCTGCTCGAGCGGATTCTCGCGCTGCGGGCGAACTTCTCTGCGTACGACGCCACGTACGTGGCGCTCGCCGAGGAGCTCGACGCCGCCTTGCTCACCGGCGACAAGCGCCTGAGGCGCGCCGTGAAGACACATACCGAGTTGCTCACGCTCCCCACGTAGACGCACGGTTGCGGGTTGCTCGCGCGCGTCATGAGTCAGACGGTCGATCGTACGGCTCCAACGCGCGCCTAACCGAAGCGCCGTGCCGACTTTCGACCCAGGTGAAGGACGGCGCCTTCGAGCGTGTGTACCCGAAGAAGCCGGGCACGTTCGATTGCAAGTCTCGGAACAGAGTGGAGTTCGAGGCCGACCTGCTCGACTAAGTGCGCTTCGGTTCGAGGTGCAGTGCGGTGATGCCGCAGTCGAACGGTTGCGCATTGACGAGGCGCAGCGGCTGGTAGGTGTCGAGGCGCGGGAACACGGGCATTCCCGCGCCGAGAGCAGCGGGGTTGACGTACAGGTGCAGCTCGTCGAGCAGGCCCTTGGCGATAAGGGCGCGCACGAGCGTGCCGCCTCCGTAGGCGATCATGTCCCCGCCCGGCTGGCGCTTGAGATCGTTCACGATCTGGACGAGGTCGCCGTCGGCGACGACCGCGTTGTCCCACGGCGACTCTGTGAGCGTGGTGGAGATCACGATCTTGGGCGTGTTGTTCATCTTGTCGATGGACTCCTGGCTCTCGCTCGGGGGCCCGGACGCCCAGGCCGGGATGAATCCCTCGGCAAGCTTGCGGCCCAGCACGATGCAGTCGACCGGAGCGTGGAGCGCCCCGGAGTACGCGTTGACGTCGTCAGTCCACGGCACCGTCATCCAATCCATCTCGCCGTTCGGGCCGGCCATGTAGCCGTCGACGCTCGTCTGGACCTGGAGCTTGAACTTGCGCACGCGGTGCTTCCTTTCGGTCGCTGAGTCTCGCCGGGTTGGGGTGTTTATCCGGTCCGGCGCGATGGCGTCTTGAACAAGAACGACAGCGGCCCGTGCTAGGGACTGGCAGCGATCTGCGACGGCGTCTGCCCCACGAAGCGCTTGAGCGAACGGGTCAGATGAGGCTGGTCGGCGTAACCCGCTTGGCGCGCCACCTCGAGCGCGGGCACACCTCGGGCCAGCAGCTCGACGGCACGATCGGCACGCCGGATCTGCCTGATGACCCCTCGGGTCAGCCCGGTCGCGAGCGCCACGCGTCTCTCCACCGAGCGCTTCGACAGGCGGCCGACGACGTCGTCCTGCACGGCCGCCGACGCGACCGGATCATGCGCCAGCAGGCCGGCGCGCATGAGCCTGTCGACGAAGACATCGGCATTGCCAGGCGCCGGAAGCTCCCATTCCGACCCATCGAGCAGGAACGACGTGTCCGTCGCCGGCGGCAACGTCAACGACCGGTCAACCAGGTGCCGCAGCTGCAGGTTCGGCATGAACGTGCCGAGGCTGAACTGGATGCCGAAGAACTCCGCGTCCTTGGGGATTGGTGCCGTCGTGGCTTTCGTCTCGGGGCCTCGCACTGTCAGCCATGCCGCGCCCGCCTGCCGCGTGACGACCATCTCCCAGCGACTCACGGCGACGGAGATGAAGGACTCCTCGGGCACGCTGTGCGTGTGCCACGTCGTCGTGACGAAGGGGGAGCTCGACGATCGCTCATCGAACTCGAACAGCTCGACCGCGCGCTTCATGACAACTTCGACCGCCGAGAGCGCCCAAAACTCATCGGTCGACTTCAGCGGCTGCACTCGAGGCTCCGCAGCATGGGCCAAAGAGCCCATCTCCCGTGACCGACGCGGTGGCCATGGGGGCCTTTACGCTGACTCCAGCGGGCGGCCTGTGGCCAGTGTCGTCTCGAATCGTTGATCCGGAGGACTCCGGTGAACCCCACTGAGCCGCCGTCGAACGGCGACGACTCCATCCGCGACGACCTTGCCGAACTGCTGCGGCGCCGCGCCCTCACCGAGGACGCCGCGCGACCGGATGCGGTCGAGCGTCGCCACCGGGCGGGCGGAAGGACCGCACGCGAGAACGTGGCCGATCTCGTGGATCGAGGCACGTTCGTCGAGTACGGACGCTTCGCCATCGCCGCGCAGCGCGCCCGCCGCGACCTCGACGAGCTGATCGAGCGAACGCCCGCCGACGGCCTCGTCGCCGGCACCGCGCGCATCAACGGCGAGCTGTTCGGTGACGAGCGCAGCGCCTGCGCCGTCCTCTCCTACGACTACACGGTGCTCGCCGGCACGCAGGGTGTCCTCGGCCACCGCAAGAAGGACCGGCTCTTCGAGATCATCGAACGGATGCGGCTGCCCACCGTGTTCTTCGCCGAGGGCGGCGGCGGTCGGCCGGGCGACACCGACTACCCGGTGGTCTCCGCGCTCGACGTCCGCGCGTTCGCGCTGTGGGCGGGGCTGTCAGGTGTGGTGCCGCGCGTCGCCGTCGTCAAGGGCCGCTGCTTCGCGGGCAATGCCGTCATCGCCGG
>JAPSGP010000184.1 GCA_031177445.1 Acidimicrobiia bacterium | reverse complement strand
CGAGCCGAACGACCGGGTCGAATACGTCAAGTTCGCGAGGCACTGGAAGCAGGGGTTTCCGTACATGGACTCCATGCAGCTGAAGATCCTCGGGGACGAGCAGGCGCGCGTCGCGGCGCTGCGCGCCGGCGCGATCGACGGCTGCACGCTCTCGGTCGAGGTCGCCCGGTCGCTGGCCAACAACAACAGCCTGAGGGTTCTGAAGGGGAACAACGCCGCCTTCCGGGAGCTGCAGATGACGATCAAGCGCGGTGAGAACAAGCCGTGGCACGACAGGCGTGTGCGCCTGGCGGTCAATCACGCGATCAACCGCGCGGACATCATCAGGAGGGTCTACAGCGGCGAGGCCGAGTACTCAGGGTTCGTTCCGCCGGGCTACGGACCCTGGCCGCTGTCGGACAAGGAGCTGCGCGAGAAGTACGAGAAGTTCGACCTCCCCAAGGCGAGGCAGCTGATGAGGGAGGCCGGCCAGTCGCGGGGCTTCGAAGTCACGATGACGACGTTCGCGCTGCAGGACTATCCGCTGATCTCCGCCGTCGTCCAGTCGCAGCTCAAGCGGATCAACATCGACGTCAAGATCGAGACTCAGGAGGCGGGCACGTTCGCCGCGAACAACGGCAGGGGAACCTTCGACTGGGATCTCACCGGCCGCGGCATGCGCGGCGACGTCGACGGCTACCTGGCCGAGTTCCATCCGGCCGCCCCCGTCTTCAACATCTGGTATCCGGAGTACCGGAACGTCAAGGCGTGGAGGGGAATCGGCAACGGGCGGATCCAGCTCGACCCGGCGAAGCGCGTCCCGATCTACAAGGCGGCGCAACGCGAGCTCATGCTCAACCCCGTGCAGATCCCGCTCGTCGCGATCAAGAAGTACCAGGTCGTGCGCACGCGCGTGCGAAACATGTACGTCGCGTTCAGCGACTTCAACACGGGGCTCCGCAACGTGTGGCTGAGCAGTTGACGGACTCCATACCCGTCGACCTGGAGGGGCGCCGCTTCGGCGGCGTCCCTCCATCGTTCAGCGCGAGCTAGGGCCGGCCGAGTGTGGGCGGCTACATCCTCAGACGCATCGCGTTCGCGATCCCGACTCTCGTCGCGGTCTCGATCGGGATCTTCCTCATGGTCAGGCTGCTGCCCGGTGACATCATCGACATCCTGTTCGGCGGTGACCTGAGCGCGAGCGAAGAGGTCAAGGATCAGGCGCGCGAGCAACTTGGTCTGAACGGCTCCTACCCGGAGCAATACTGGCGCTGGATCAGCGGCGTCCTCCAGGGAGACTTCGGCTTCTCGCTCCGCAACACCGAGCCCGTCTCGAACATCATCCTCGACGCACTTACGGTCACCATCGAGCTGGTCGTCCTCGGCCTTCTGATCGCCACGGTCGTCGGCGTCCCGCTCGGCGTGCTCTCCGCTGTCAAGCGCGACAGCGGCTGGGACTTCGTCGCGCGGGTTGGCGGACTTGTGGGGCTCAGCATTCCCAGCTTCTGGCTTGCCACGCTGCTGCTGCTGTTCACCTCACGTGTGTTCGGCTGGGTCCCTCCGCTCAACTACATCTCCCCCTTCGACGACCCGATCGGGAACTTGAGCCAGTTCATCCTCCCCGCGGTCTCGATCTCGGTGTTCACGATGGCGATCGTCATGCGCATGGTGCGCGCGACGATGCTGGAAGTGCTGGGGCAGGACTACGTTCGCACGGCCCGGGCGAAGGGCGTCGACCGGAGCACAGTCGTCTCGAGGCACGCGCTGCGGAACGCCTTGATCCCAGTGGTCACGATCCTCGGCTTCGAGATCGGCGTGCTGATCGGAGGCGCCGCCATCATCGAGACCATCTTCGGGCTCCCCGGGATCGGCTACGTGCTCCTGCAGGCGATCTTCGGGCGCGACTACCCCGTGATCCAGGCGATGACGTTGATGATTGCGTTCACGTTCATCTTCGCCAATCTGCTCGTGGACATTCTCTACGGAATTCTCGATCCGAGGATCTCACAGGGATGAGCCCGAGAAGGGCAGCCCGCGAGCCTGCGTTCGCGACCGAGGGCGGGGGAGAGGTTGCGGCCGCGTGGGAGGCGATGCCCAGACGGCGGCTGGCCGCCCTCGGCAAGTGGCGCAACCCGATCGGGCTCGCCGGTGCCTTCATCGTCGTCTTCAACGTGCTCGTCGCGCTGTTCGGGTCGCAGGTCTGGCGGCTCGACCCGAACGAGCTGGCCTACATTCGGTTCGAGGGGCCGAGCTGGGCCCACCCCATGGGCACCGACGAGCTCGGGCGCGACACGCTGGCGCGGATAATCCACGGAGCACAGGTATCGCTCCAGGTCGGGGCGATCTCCGTGTCGATCGCCTTCCTCGGGGGTGTCCTGTTCGGCATTCTGGCGGGCTACTACAAGGGCGTCGTGGACGCGGTCCTGATGCGCCTCGTGGACATCATGTTCTCGCTGCCTGGGATCGTCCTGGCGATCATGATCGCCGGCCTCCTCGGCCCGAATCGCCGCAACGCGATGATCGCGATCGGAATCGTGATCCTGCCGGCGTTTGCGCGGGTCGTGCGCGGCGCCGTGCTCGAGGTGATGGGCTATCCGTATACAGAATCGGCCCGTGCTCTCGGGGCTGGCGGCCTGCGGATCATGCTGCGGCACGTGATCCCCAACATCGGCGCGCCTCTGCTCGTGCTGGTCTCGGTCTACCTGTCGGTCGCGATTCTGGCCGAAGCGGCGCTCAGCTTCCTCGGGCTCGGCACGCAGCCACCGGAGGCTGCTTGGGGCAGCATGCTGAGCACCGCGCGAACGTACATCGACGTCACTCCGTGGCTGTCGATCTTCCCGGGCCTTGCGATCATGATCGTGGTTCTAGGCTTCAACCTCCTGGGCGACGGGCTACGTGACGTCCTCGATCCGCGGCTCGGGCCGCACGTCGGCGACGTCCCGGTCCCGGCCAAGAAGTGACGCTCGAGGTCGCGACCCCGCGCGCCCGGATGCACCGTCTGGCACGGCTGGGCCGCTCCCGCGCCGGCGACCAGCCCTTCGGGCTGTCCACCACCGCGTCCGCTTCCCGCAGCCGCACCGCCCCCGATGCCACGAGCATCGGCGGCGGCACGCCGGTGCACCCCAACCGCACCAGCCGACGCCCCGAGCGGGCGGTCTCACAACCTCGAGCATCTCAGCCGGAGTGCTCGACGTCCTGATCCGTAAAGGCTGGATCGCGGACGGAACCGGCAGTCCTCCGTTCCTCGGCGACGTCGCGATCCAGGACGGCAAGATCGCGGACGTCGGCCGACTGGGTGCGGCCGCGACTGCGGAGCACGTCATCGAAGCGGCGGGCAAGTTCGTCTGCCCCGGCTTCGTCGACCCGCACAGCCACAGCGACTTTTCGATCCTCGCGAACCCGACCGCCGAGAGCACGATTCGCCAGGGCGTGACGACCGAGGTCGTCGGCAACTGCGGCTGGAGCTACGCGCCGGTCACCCCGGCCTCCGAGCCCGTCATCCGCAGCCGGCTGCACACGTTCGGCTTCGACAAGCCCACGGTCCCCTGGTCCACCTTCGGCGAGCACCTCGAGTTCCTCTCGGACGTCGGTCACACACCGAACCTCGCATGGTTCGTCGGCCACAACGCGATGCGGCTCGCCGCGGGAGTGTCAGGCTCGAGGCCGAGTGCCGAGCAGATGGCGACGATGGAAGGCTTCGTTCACGAGGCGATGCAGGCGGGAGCGCTCGGGATCTCGACCGGGCTGGAGTTCAACCCCGGCCGCGAGGCGACGTCCGAGGAGCTCATGCGTCTGAACGCCGTCGCGGGCCAGTACGACGGCATCTACGCGAGTCACATCCGCAACCGCGACTCGGGCCTGCTCGAGGCGATCGACGAGTTTCTCGCAGTTGCCCGCGCGGGGAGCACGAGAGCCGAGATCTCGCACCTGAACGTCCGCCATAACACGAATGCGCCGGAGCGGGGCTGGGAGCGCGCAGTCGAGAAGATGGCGGCGAGCCGCGAGAGGGGGCTGGACGTCCTCGCTGACACGACCCCGTTTCGAGAGGGCCTCGGCCAGATGGCGGGGATCCTGCCGCCGTGGGTCGCCGCCGACGGGCCGGAGGCGGCAGCGGCGAAGCTACGCGACCCGGCGCTTCGCGCGAGGATGCGCAACGAGAGCGACCGCTACTGGCGCTTCATCCACAAGGGCGAGTGGGAGCGCGTGTACTTCCAGGCGACTCCCCAGCACCCCGAGCTCGGCGGGCTGAACTTCCGTCAGATCTCGGAGCGACTCGGCAAGGATCCGTGGGATTGCTACCTCGACATCCTCGCCGACGCCGGCACGGACTACGAGGCGATCCTCACGGTCGGGACGCTCTTCACCGACGAGCACCTCGCGGAGATGATCAGCCACCCGCTCTTCTGTCTCGGCGTCGACACGTTCACGGTCCAGGACACGGGGCCGCTGAGCGACATCATGAGACACCCTCTCGGCTTCGCGGGCCACGTCCACTACCTCACGCACCACGTGCGCGAGCGGGGCACCCTGCATCTGGAGGAGGCGATCCGGAAGATGACGAGCATGCCGGCCGCGCACTTCGGGCTCTGGGATCGCGGCCTCCTGCGGACGGGCTACAGCGCCGACGTCGTGGTTTTCGACTACGACGAGCTCGACGACGTCTCCACGACCGAGAACCCCACCGCGTACGCGCGGGGGGTCGAGCACGTGCTCGTGAACGGCGTCGTCGTGGTCGATGGCGCCGAGCACACCGGCGCTCGCCCCGGCCGCCACTTGCTGCGCCGGTGACCGCAGGCCAGATCGACCTCCGCTCCGACGTGCACGCTCGCCCGACCGACGAGATGTGGGAGGCGATGCGCGCCGTGCCGCTCGGCTGGGCGACCAACGGCGAGGATTCGTCCGTCAACGAGCTGCAGGAGCGGGTGGCCGGCCTCCTCGGCAAGGAGGCGGCGCTCTGGGTCCCGACCTGCGGGATGGCGAACCTCGTCGCGCTGCTGACGATCGCCCCGCGCGGGAGCGCCGTCGTCCTGGAGGCGTCCTCGCACGTCCTCACGTCCGAGGCGATGGGGATCGAGGAGATCGCCGGCCTCGAGCCGCGGTCGCTCTGGGCGGAGGACGGGCGGCTCGACCCGGTGGAGGTCGAGGAGCTGATCGTCGGTGCGGGGGCGGCGATGCTGGTACTCGAGAACACGCACACGCGGGCGGGCGGCACCGCCCTCACGCCGGAGCTGACGGCCGAGCTGGCCGGGGCGGCGCAGCGGCACGGCGCCTATGCCCACCTCGACGGGGCGCGGCTCTTCAACGCCGCGGTCGCGCTCGGTGTCCCGGTGCGGGAGCTCGCGGCGCCGGTGAACACGGTGGCGGTGAGCCTGAACAAGGGCCTCTGCGCGCCGATGGGGGCGATCCTCGCGGGCAGGACTCAGGTGATCGAGCTCGCCCGACGCACGCTGAGGAGGCTCGGCGGAGCGAGCGTGCACAAGGCCGGCATCCCGGCCGCCGCGGCGCTCGTGGCGCTGGACACGCTCGTCGAGCGGCTCGCTGACGACCACCGGCGTGCGCGCCAGCTCGGGGCGCTGCTCGAGGAGGTTCCGGGCCTCGAGGTCAGGCCGGCCGAGATCGAGACGAACATCGTGCTCGTGGACGTCGCCGGCACGGGGCTCGGCCCGACCGAGTTCCTCCGGCTCCTGGCCGAGCGCGGCGTCCTGGCCCTCGAGCGCGACACGAGCCGCGTCCGGTTCGTCACCCACCGCCTGATCGGGGACGCCGATGTCTCCCGCGTCGCGGAGCGCGTCGCGCTCGTCCTAGCCGAGCACGCTCAGACCGCGTAGTCACGACGGCGTGGCAGCGGCGGCCGGTATCTCGGCTTCCCAGCGGTCGGCCGTCCGCTGCCAGCGCTCCTCGTCCGGGGCGAAGACGGGATCGGTGAAAGCGATCTCGCCCAGGCGCCGAGCCGTCCGCCGCACCGTGAGGCCCATCGGGTCGATCTCCACGATCGTCGCGTCGAACGGCGGCTCGATCAGGGCGCCGGTCGTGAACTGGAGCAGCGGCCCGTCGCGGGTCGTGCACCGCGCATGGATGTGTCCGCACACGATGAACTTCGGCCGCGGGTCGGATCGCAGTTGGCGCTCGAGGTCGGCGCGGTTCACCAGGTCACCCGGATACGGCAAGCCGGCCGCGGCCACGCGCAATGCCTCGGACAGAACCGGAAAGTGCGACGCGACGACGACGAGCCCGGCGTCCGCTGCCCGGGATTCGAC